>JAUIMF010000032.1 GCA_030433415.1 Gammaproteobacteria bacterium
CGCTCGCCGAAGCGCTGCAAAAGAAAGTGGACGCTCTGCCCTACGCGCGCGTCGAAGCCAATCTCGAAAGCCTGAAGGGCCGGACCGAGATTCTCAGTCGCGCCCTGGTTCTTGGCAGCCTCGACTCCAACTACCAACCGCTGGTCGACAGTACGAATGGCAGCGTCAGCTATGACGTCGCATCATCGCTGGTCGGCTCGAGCTTCACCCTTGACCATTTCATTCCCGCCGCGGGCGCCATCAACGAGGTACTGAGTTACACCATCGATGCCAATCGCGTTGAAAAAGAGGATATCTGGGCCGAACGACAACTCACGCTCGACGGCACCGAAGGCACACCGGTAACCCTGGCGGTGTGGGACTCCGGGGTGGATACCGCAATCTTCAAACCGCTGGGACAGGTCTGGACCAACGACGGGGAAGTACCGGGCAACGGCGTGGACGATGATGACAATGGCTATGTGGATGATGTGCATGGCATTGCCTATGACATCGACTCCAACAAGGTCACCGAAGAACTCTACCCCATTGGCGAAGCAAGCGAGGACGAAGCCTCCCTGCAGCGTCTGGTCAAAGGCATCGGCGACATCCAGTTCAACGTGGATACTCCCGAGGCCGCCGAGGTACGTAAGCGGATGGCGTCCCTGCCGCAGCAGAACGTGAAGGAATTTCTCGAGAATCTGTCGGCCTACGGCAACTATTCTCACGGCACCCACGTGGCGGGCATCGCCGTCGAGGGCAACCCCTTCGCGCGGATTCTGGTCGCGCGCATGACCTATGGCCATGAACTGATTCCCGAGACACCCACGATCGCCCAGGCCCATCGCGAAGCCGCCATGTTTCTCGAGGTCGGGCGCTACTTCCGTGACAACGGGGTGCGCGTGGTCAACATGAGCTGGGGAGGCTCCGTGCGCGGTATCGAACAGGCGCTGGAAGCCAACGGCGCCGGCGGCAGCCCCGAAGAGCGCAAGGCCCTGGCCAGAGAGATTTTTCTCATCGGCGACAAAGCGCTGCGTAGCGCCATCGCCGACTCACCGGACGTGTTGTTCGTAACCAGTTCGGGCAACTCCGACAACGACGTCAAATTCGACGAGTTCTATCCCAGCAGCTATGAGTACCCCAACCTGCTGACGGTGGGCGCGGTGGATATCGCGGGCGACGAAACCAGCTTTACGAGCCTTGGCAAGGTCGACGTCTACGGCAATGGGTTTGAGGTAGAGAGCTATGTGCCCGGTGGCAATCGCATTGCCTACAACGGCACGTCCATGTCGTCGCCCCAGGTGATGAACCTGGCCGGCAAGCTGCTAGCGCGTCACCCCGACCTGAGTGTGGCCGAGTTGAAGGCATTGATCATTGATGGTGCGGATGAGAAGGCCCTGGAGTCCCGCTCCATTCGCCTGATCAATCCCCGCGCGTCGATGGCACTGGCGGACGAGCGCTAATACAGATCCGACAGTCGCAGCCCACTACCCCGGGCTGCGATATGCCCAAGCAGTAACTCAGCGGTCGCCAGGGCATCAGCCAGGGCGTTATGCGCATCGTGGGCCTCGAGACCGTAACGGTCACGACAGGCCTGAAGACGCAACGCGCCCTGCACCGGTGTCTGGTCCCGACGCTGCATCAATCGCTGCTCTATCGCCAACGTATCGATCACGGGCATCAGCAGTGGCGCGCCAAACACCTGCTTGCTGGCGCGATTCAGAAACGCCATGTCCAGGGGCGCATTGTGAAACACCAGCACCGCGCCCCGCGCCGCACGCAGCAGCGCCGCCATCGCCTCGTGCAGTGACCCGCCATCGTGCAGTTCGCAATCACGGAGCCGGTGTACCGTCGCGCTCTGGCCGACACTCGCCCGGTTGCGAATCAGGTGATGCTCGGCGCTGCCAAGCTGAACCTCCCGGTTTCGTACCCGTACCCAGCCCAGGCTGAGAAGCTCCGCAGCGGCCGGGTCGAGACCCGACATCTCGGCATCGCAGACCAGAAAATCCACATCGCTCACCGACGCCCTGCGTGACGGCAGTTCGCCCCAGGCATCCCGCAGTTCCTGCGCAGCAGATCCCCTACGCTTCCAACGCCAGCGCCGAAACTGCAGGGCCCACATCAGCCCATACCCGCCCGATAGCGCTGGCGCACCGCTGATTGTGCTTCGTCAATGATGGTAAATGCATCGCGAAGCTGCTCCTTCGCCAGACGTGGCAGACTGCGGGGATTCACGTAATTGTCTGGCGCGTCGCCCGCCAACACCTGTTCGCACTGGTGCTGCATGCGCACGCGCTGCACAAAATGCAGTGCATCGCTCAGGTTACGCGAATCCATCATGGTCATATGACCGCCCCTCGCCATGGCGGTCAGGCGGGCCTCGGTATTCACCTCGGGCAATCCGTGAGCCAGGGCATGCAGGCGGGCAATCTCGGTGACCGGCAGGACCCCGCGCTTTTTGATATCCAGGCTGTCGCGATGCTCGCCGTCGCGATCGACGACAAAGCGCCGAAAAATACCCAACGGTGGGCGCGAATCAAGAGCGTTCGCCGCCAGCGCTGCCTGAAAGATGGAGTTACTGCTCGCCTGGCTCAGCATCACCTGCTGAATCTCATGGGCCAGACTGAACTCACCGTACAGCGGTCGAATGTCAAAAAAGATACTCACGCGCATCACGGCGTCATTCGTGGGCGTGCGGGTCCAGCCACGCACCGTGTCCTGCCAGGCACCGAGTCGCTGACGCCACTGATCCGTAGTCGCCATGATGCCACCGGGGCAGTACTTGTAACCGCAGGCCGCGAGGCCATCACAGACCCGCGTCGCCAGCTCCGCATACCAACCCAGGTCGGCATCGGCCACGCAATCGTCTATCACAATGCCATTGTCCTGGTCGGCACCGAGCAACTGCTCCGCACGCGCCTGGGACCCGAACGCGAGCCAGGCCCAGGGGCCCGGTGCCGGCCCGAGCTCCTCTTCGGCCAGGCGTATCAGCCGAATGGCAACAGCGTCCGAAATCGCGGTGAGTATCTGGGATATCTGCTGAGCGTGCATGCCGCCATTCACCCAGTGCACCATCAGGTTCGCCATGCCCGATACCATCTCCTGAATACCAGCCACGCTGTCCTGGCGGGAGATGTGCTGCACGAGGTACACGGGATCGTCGCGCCGGGCCAGAATCAGGTCCGACGTGGTAACGATTCCCGCCAGGACTCCGTCCTCCAGCACCGGCAGGTGGTGGTAGCTCCGCTGGGTCATCAGGAGTGTAGTGGCGAACAGTGAATCCTCGGCATTGATGGACTCGGGGTCAGGCGTCATCACGTCCCGCACGGGAGACTGGATATCAAGGCCAGCGGCAAGAACTCGGGTGCGCAAATCCCGATCCGTGACGATGCCACAGAGAGTCTCACCCTCGACCACGAAGGCGGACGAAACGCGGCGATGCGCCATGGCCACGGCGACCTGGTGCACGCTGGCATCCGGCAGCACCGTGAGCAGATCCCGACTCATCACGGAGCTGACCGGCTCGAGCATGGCATTGGGCTCGGGTTGATAGCGCGCAGCGCGGCGCAGGCGCCGACTGCGCTGGGTGCTGAAATAGCGATCGAAATCCCGGTTCGCCCGCCGCAACTCCTGGTAGGCCTCATCGGGCAGGCGGTAGATGAGCGCGTCTTCGATCACCAGCGCCAGCACTTCGCCTCGTTCGGCATTCAGGCCACCGATATGAAAGCTCTCTCCCTCGCCCAGGCGATCCAGCAGCTTGTTGTTGGCGTCGCGAATATCCACGGCGCCACTGCGAAGAATACGCAGGCCCGGCAGCGGACTCTCGGCATCAAAGCGCTCCCCATGGGGATGGTAGGCGATGTGCAACTGCCCCAGGGCCTGGTTGAGCAGCTCGTCATCCAGTTCGTTGAACGGCAGAGAGCCGCGGAGAAATTCCCGCACGTTATCGAGTTCGCCATGATCGCCGCTGACGGGCGCCTCGCTCATCGCGGGTTATCTCCGGACTGTAGAAACGCGGTGGACGCCTGCGCGTAGTAGGCCGTGCCCCGCCGAGACAGCACCAGACGCAGCTTTTCCTCCGGCCCTGGCGCAGCGGTAAGGGCCAGACGCCAGCGTTTTCCGTCGGCACCAACGGCCACCATGGGTTGGGGGCCGGGGTCTCCCTGGGCGGAGGCCACTGAAAGCAGCACCGACTCCAGGTCATGAGATGCGGTCAGCTCCATACTCGCCCCGGCGCTGGCATCGAAGCGCAGCGTCAGGCGCAGATCATTGTTTTCAAGCTCACACAATCCACTGGCGTAGCGGCAACTGCTTTTCTCCACCAGCGGATAGGCCTCGCCGGAGCGTGCCGGCTGCGGCTTTTCGCCGACGAAGCTACCAACGGCGAACCAGGCCAGATTAGCCAGGACCGGCGCCACCAGCATGGCGGTAATGACATGGCGGTTCTTGAACATCACGACTCCTTGGCGACTCAACCACCCTATTGTGCCCGGCGGTCAAAAAGAAAAAAGGGGGCACAGTGTCCCGTGCCCCCCTACCATCAACGGTGACCGTAGCCACCGCTGCGCGCCACTCAGTGATCCGAAGCGGCTTCGGCACCAGCGGGAATGCGGATGCTTTCGACCAGTTCCTGAACCTCTTCCGGCGGTGGCGCCGTGACGGCTGACACCCCGTAGGCGACGGCGAAGTTCACGATGGCGCCGACCACGCCGAAGGCATTGGGCTCGATACCCATGAACCAGTTCGCTGGCGTATCACCCAGGAAGGCGGTACCCGGAATGAACATGATGCCTTTGTGCTGGAACACGTAGAACAGCGTGACGCTGATACCAGCGACCATACCCGCAATCGCACCTTCCTTGGAGACCTTCTTCGAGAAGATACCCATCATCAGTGCCGGGAAAATCGACGAGGCGGCCAGACCGAAAGCCAGGGCCACGGTGCCCGCGGCGAATCCTGGTGGGTTGAGGCCCAGATACCCTGCTCCCGCGATGGCCACGGCCATGGCGGCACGCGAGGCATTGAGCTCTGCCTTCTCGCTGATGTTCGGCGCGATCATGCCCTTGAGCAGGTCATGAGAGATCGCCGAAGAGATCGCCAGTAACAGTCCCGCAGCCGTAGAAAGCGCCGCGGCAAGACCGCCCGCGGCCACCAGCGCGATCACCCAGTTGGGCAGCTTGGCGATCTCGGGGTTGGCCAGCACCATGATGTCGTTGTCCACTTTGACCATTTCGTTGGTCGCAGGGTCTGCAGAGTACTGGATCAGGCCATCGCCGTTCTTGTCTTCGTACTGCAGCAGGCCGGTGGTCTCCCAGTTCTTGAACCAGTCGGGACGCTCGTCGTACGCCAGGTACTGACCGGGCTCAGGCTCGATCGTCTGCATAAGGTTCAGGCGGGCCATACCGGCAACGGCCGGTGCCGTCGTGTACAGAATCGCGATGAACACCAGGGCCCAGCCGGCGGAGGTACGCGCATCCTTCACCTTGGGTACGGTGAAGAAGCGGATGATCACGTGGGGCAGGCCCGCGGTGCCGATCATGAGGGACGCCGTGTAGGCAAACATGTTCAGCCCGGAAAGGCGTACATTCGTGGTGTACTCCTTGAAGCCCAGGTCCGTGACTACCATGTCCAGGCGATCCAGCAGATACACGTCGGTACCCGCCAGCGTGCTACCCAGGCCGAGCTGGGGAATCGGGTTACCCGTCAGCTGGAAGCTGATGAAGATCGCCGGAATCGTGTAGGCCAGGATCAGAACGCAGTACTGTGCGATCTGCGTGTAGGTGATGCCCTTCATGCCGCCAAGGACGGCGTAGAAGAACACGATGGTCATACCCACATACAGGCCCGTGTCATAGTCGACTTCAAGGAAGCGCGAAAACGCCACGCCCACGCCCTTCATCTGTCCGATCACGTAGGTCACAGAACAGATGATGAGGCAGATCACCGCCACAGCGCGAGCCGAGTTGGAGTAGAAACGATCACCAATAAACTCCGGTACCGTGAACTTGCCGTACTTGCGCAGGTAGGGCGCCAGCAGCATGGCGAGGATCACGTAGCCACCGGTCCAGCCCATGAGGAACACGGAACCACCGTAACCGCCATAGCTCAGGGCAATCAGCCCGGCCATAGAGATAAATGACGCCGCCGACATCCAGTCCGCCGCAGTTGCCATACCGTTGTGCACGGGGTGAATACCACCGCCCGCCACATAGAAGTCCTTGGTGGAACCAGCGCGCGCCCAGATGGCGATACCGATATACAGTGCAAAGGTGAAACCTACGACGATGTAGGTCAGAGTCTGAAGATCCATGGATTCGCCCCCTCAGTCTTCGTCGACGCCGAACTCACGGTCCAACGCTGCCATTTTCTTGGCGTAGTAGAAGATCAGGCCCACGAACACGTAGATGGACCCCTGTTGGGCGAACCAGAAACCGAGCTTGTAGCCGCCCAGCTGGATCTGATTGAGTTGTTCGAAGAACATGATGCCGCAGCCGTAGCTGACGATGAACCAGATCACCATCAGCTTGACCATCAGCGACACATTGCGCTTCCAGTAAGCCTTGGCCTGCTCTTCTGTCATTTTTGTAGCCATGTACACCTCCCCGGGTGCTGTTATGTCGTTATGCCCGCGAATCTAGCAAAGCGGGCATCACTTTCCCTTTAAACTTTGGTCTAGGTAATCAGAACGCGTACTTCGCGGCGAGCTGCAGGCGGTACATGTCACCGTCTCGCCCGTCTTCAAGCTCCTTGCTGCCGTACATCAGTTCGCCGCCAAGCATCAGGCGGGGAGCCGGCAGGTATTGCAGGTTCAGGTGGACCGACTGGTAGGCCTTGGCAAAGCTGCCGGCACCGGCGTACTCGTTTTCTGAGGGGTTGTCGGCGCTGGACATGGACAGCGACAGGCTGCTGCGCCACTGGTCAGCCCAGTAGTGACGGTAGGCAATGAAGCCTCCCATCTGATCGATGGTTTCAATATCGCCGTCCAGTCCGATATAGCCGTCGTTAAACTCGTTCAGACCCAGATAGCGGCCCAGGGCATCGCCATAGCTGAACATAAAGCGCAGGTCGTCCCGGCCGATATTCCACTTGCCCGACAGGGACAGACCGTAGCCATACTGCTCGTCACTCGCGACTTCGGTGTTGGCATCGGAGCGCGCAGAATAGGACAACTGGCGCGCGATACCGGCCATGGACCAGTTCAGGTCGCCGGTCTTGCCGTTGTAGCGGGCTATCATGTCGGGCATGAACTCGCTGTCGTCCAGGCGGGATCCACCGCCGGGGTTGTTGAGGCGCGTGATGGGATTTTCGAGCGCCACCTGCCATGGACCACTGGTCCAGCGCAGCATGGGCTGGCGTTCAAACACAGTGCCGGCGGGTCCAACAAAATCAAGCTGGTCCGGCAGCGCGCCCACGTTGAAGAACGTCGACCAGTACTGACCGGCCAGGAAGCTTTTGCCCGGCGCGTATTCCCAGTTCAGGAACGCGTGGCGGATACGGCCGGCCCAGGAGTTGGAAATACGCTCGTCACCCTGCCCCGAAATCATGAAGTCCAGTTCGATGTGAGAGGAGATTTTGCCCACGTCGGTCGGTGTTTCGGTTTTGAAGTAGAAGCGCGATGTCTTGGCGTGAATGTTGGTGCTGGTATAGGAGTCTCCGTCGCCTGACACAGGCTCCACGGGAATCAGGGAAGGTACGAACAGGTCTTCCATGAGCGCCGCCGGCTTGCCCTCACTGTAGTTACTGGTGATGGCATCGAGCTGCACATAGCCGCCGTAGGTAAACTTGGTGCCCTTGCGAATCGGGCGGGCTTCTTCGATTTCTTTCGCCTGCACATCCAGGGTTTCCACCGTGGTCTGGATACTGCTCTGGTTAGAGGCCACCATGGCCTTAAGGTCTGCGATCTGCTTTTCGAGGGCGGCGATGCGGTCTTCCATTTCGCCCGCCAGCGCCGGTGAGACGTTGGCGCCGGCCACGAGAGCCAAGAGCGCGACCCCGAGAGGTTTCCTGCTGAACATGGTTGCTCCTCCGTTTAATGTTATTGAGCAGGAGTGTAGTACCCGAGACATAGCTTACAGACTGTACCGGAGACATCGTTTACACAATTGAGCATTTGAGGAGGCCCCTCAGATGCCCTGGAAAGAGTGTAAACCGATGGATGAACGCCTGAAGTTCGTTGCCCGCTACCTCGATGGCGAGAAGATATCTGCCCTGTGTCGTGAGTTCGGCATCTCTCGTCCGACCGGGTACAAGATCATCAACCGATACAAAGAGCTGGGCTTGGACGGCCTGGAGGACCGCAGCCGACGGCCTTACCGCCACGCCAACCAGCTGCCCTTCCAGGTCGAACGAACCATTCTCAGCATCAAGCGCGAGTATCCCAGCTGGGGCGCTCGCAAGATCCGCGACAAGCTACTGCGTGAGTTTCCCCAGATCCAACCGCCTGCCAAGAGCACTGTTCACGCAGTGCTTGACCGCAATGGCCTGGTCGGTCGCCGTAAGCGGCGGCGTTATCGAGCTGAGGGCATGCCCCTTAGCGACGCCAGCAAGCCTAATGAACTGTGGTGCGCCGACTACAAGGGCGAATTCATGCTCGGCAACCATCGCTATTGCTACCCACTAACGATCACCGACTATCGGTCGCGATATCTGCTGGCTTGTGAGGGCCTGGAGTCCACCAAGTCACCCTTCGCTTTCACCGTGTTTGAGCGAGTATTCAAGGAGTTCGGCGTACCTGCCGCTATCCGAACCGACAATGGCCTCCCCTTCGCATCGCCCAATGCGCTGTTTGGCCTGAGCCGGCTGTCGATCTGGTGGCTGCGACTGGGCATACGCATCGAACGTATCAAGCCGGGTTGTCCACAGCAGAATGGACGCCACGAGCGCATGCACCTGACTCTCAAGCAGGAAGCCACCAAACCAGCCTCCTTCAACTTCCTGCAGCAGCAGGGACGCTTCGACGACTTCCTGGAGGTTTACAACAACGAGCGACCTCACGAGGCTCTCGCCGGGAAGTACCCTGGCGATGTGTATACACCTTCAGTGCGTCGTTATCGCATGCCGGATCCGCCCGAGTATCCATATCACGACCGTACCATTACCGTGACGCGCTGCGGGCGCATCTGTATCGGCAAGCGAAAGATCAATCTGAGTACGGTGTTTGCCGGGCAAAACATCGGCATACGGGAAGTCGATGACAAGATATGGCTCGTCAGCTTCCTGGATTATGATTTAGGATTCTTTGATGAGGAGGTTGGCCGGGTCGAGCCCGGCCCAAATCCGTTCGTACCGAAACTGTAAACCATGTACCCGGTACAAGATGTAAAGGATGTCTCCAGTACGGACCCTCTATATATGGCGCGCCCGGTACGATTCGAACGTACGACCGCCTGGTTCGTAGACGCTTTTTTATTGTAAGCTATTGATTTTATTGGCCTAAAAACGGCGCCCGTTGTCGTATTTGCAGGACAAAGCACTACTTTGCAGCACTGATGTCGGAAATTTGTCGGAACACGACTTCTGCATCATTGATGTCGGAAAAACGTCGGAACCCGGGAAGTCAAGATTGACTACAGGATCGCCCCTAACCGGAAGGCAGCGCGCCCAGAGGCATGGTGTCGTTTTTGCAGATCCGTGCGTTTAAACACCTAACAAACCCGAAAATCACCCAACTCCGGTGCGACGTGCCGAAAGTGCGACCGATTCACGTCCCAGAAGCGCAACGGATATACTACAGCAGTGGAGATTGTGGATCGTCAAGGTTCGGGGAGGCTAGTACGGTGAGTATCACGGGTGGCTGGTGGCAACCCGCCCTAGCCTTTGTTCTTTTTCTGCTAGCCCACCGCTGGCCGACTAGGCCCGCGATACGCGCGGCCCTCGTTCGCCGATTGGGCGCCCCAGGCTTCACCCTCCTGTACAGCCTGCTTTCACTGGTGCTGCTCGGATGGCTAATTGCGGCCACCTTAAGCGCACCGGTGATCGTGCTCTGGTACTACGCACCCTGGCAATCCTGGGTCCCACTGCTGGCCATGCTGCCCGCCTGCCTGGTCTTTGGCTCCGCAGTGGCAACCCCGAATCCCCTGAGCTTCGGCGGAGCGCGGAACAAACACTTCGATCCAGCGGCACCCGGGGTTGTGGGATTCTGCCGTCACCCGCTGCTGCTAGCCCTGACACTGTGGGCAGGCGCACACACCATACCGAACGGCGAGCTGGCGACGTTGCTGCTGTTCCTACCCCTTGCCATTTTTTCGCTCTACGGGATGCACCTTATCGACCGCCGGCGCAAGACGGCGCTGGGCGACACTCAGTGGCAGGCGATGGCAGCACGCACCGCTCTCCTGCCAGGCGGCGCTATGCTGACGGGACGTTGGCAGCCCGACTGGAGACGAGCTCCCTGGGGTCATCTACTGATAGGCCTGAGCCTTTACGGGGTGCTGCTGTGGGCTCACCCCCGGGTGATTGGCGTTCCCGCAATGCCCGCTGGCCTGGTGCCATAGCACTCCTGCCATCCTCCAGTAAATCTGGCGATGCAAACAACCTACCCGCTGCCCCGTCACTTGATGGCGGAATCAATGATAAAAGCCTCCAGGACTTTGTCCGTCCCGTAGATATGGCGTGTGAGCCATTCGCGGAGAAACATTGCTGTCAGCCCCCGCATACCCTCAGCATCGGATTGCCCTGCGGAGAGTTCGGTCAGCTGCGCCCGGAATTTATCATGGGCGCGCCGATGGGCCGCTGCCTCCGGGAAGGCGACCGCTTCCATGTAGGCTTCTTCCAGGGTGAAGTGCTCTTCCGCATACCGATGAAGCTCCAGGATCAAAGGGGCGAGTTCCGCATCCCCCTCCAGAGCGTCGAGCAGTTCGAAAAGACGACGATGCTGTGTCTCTTGCCAAAGTAAGTCGCTTGTCACAGGCCGCTCATCGAGCGCGGTCCTGTGGGCGGCCCCGCGGCTATCGCCGCTCACGACAACAACCCCACGCGATAACCGACCCCAACCACGACAAAACCCACGGAGATGACTGTCACGGCGATGATGTGCCAGGCAAGCTCGCCCAGCCGTTCAGGGGTCAGCTTGGGAATGATGCGCAGGCGAGCATCGGCGGCGAGAACAACGGTCGCGGCCAGCAGGGCAAGCTTGACAGTGATGGCGCGCGTCACGGGGTTGTCCAACTGCAGCCACGAGGATGCCGGTGCGAGGGTGAACGCCAAGTAGAGACCACTCGCGACCTGGATCAGCAGTGCGGGGATGCCAACGCGCTCGAAGCGGCTCTCGAAGGCGTTGATAGCTTCCGTGGATCGTTCGCGCAGGGCGCCGGGCAGGATACCCAACGCCAACACCAGATGCCCGCCGGTCCATACCGTGGCGGCGAGCACATGCAGGATGAGCGCTAGCGCATAAGCGCTCACGCTGCCCCCCGGGAAGTACTCACACTGGGAACGATACAGATCCTGAGGATTGCGATCGCTCGCACAAACTCGCCTCGGCTCACTTCGTGTCTCCCGCTGATATGCGCCCTTCGGCATTTAACTGGACTATGATATGCATGATATAGCCAAATCGCTTGTGAGCCATGACGCAGGTCAATCGTTCGCTCGACGCCGGGCGACCAGTGTGCGCTGAACATAGGGGGCAAGACAGAATGGAATTAGCAAGCAGCAAGGAATCACCTGGGCGCGGCTTGGCAATCATCGCCTATGGGCTTTACCTAGGTGGCGTGATGACCCTGGTCACCCTACCTCTTGGCGCACTCCTGGCCTGGTTGGGCCGTGATAGGGCGGCGTTCTGGGTGCAGACCCATCTGCGCTTCCAGCTCTGGACTTTTTTCGGACTTGTGCTCAGCGCCGCGGTCTTCTTCCTGGCCTGGCGCCTGCTGGCCTGGATGGCACTGCCGGCGCTGTCCGCCTGGGCCATGGGCTACGTGTATTTCACGCTGGCCCTGGCGTGGCTGGTAGGCCGCTGTGCCGTCGGCATTCACCGACTAACGAGTAACCGCGCCATCGAGAACCCCAGCAGCCCTTTTCTCGGCGGTGCACGGATGGGTTTCCACGACTGAGGGCAGGCGCGGCAATCAGTGCCTGATCAGCTGTCGGTAGATTGCCGGCAATGCGCTCACCAGGTGCAGTGGGCGGGCCACGATACTGTAGGCGCCTTCGCCGAAGATGCGCTGCAGATAGTATCGGGCTTCACTGTCTATGGTTACGGCAAACACCCGCACTCCCTGCTGGCGTGCGTCGAGCACGGCCCGGCGCGTGTCCTCGATAGCGTAGCGACCCTCGTAATAGTCCGTGTCGTTCGGCTTGCCATCGGTAAGCAGTAAGAGCAGTCGATGGCGCTGCGGGCGTTGGGCAAGGAGTCGCGTCAAGTGGCGGATGGCGGTCCCCATACGGGTATAGGCGCCGGGCCGCAACGCACCGATGCGCTGCTCCACCAGGGGACCGAGGGACTCGTGCCAGTCCTTGAGGGTATTCACCCACACGCGATCCCGGCGCCGCGAGGTAAAGCTGTGCATGCTGAAAGGATCGCCACAGGAGGCGATGCCATGGGCCAGCACCAGCAGTGCCTCCTTTTCCAGGTCGATCACCCGCCGGTCCTCGAGCCAAGCCTCAGTAGACAGGGAAACATCGATGAGCGCAGAGACCGCGAGATCCCGCTCCTGCGCCCGGTGCTCCATGAACACGCGATCACTGCCCTGCCCTCCGGCGCGCTGGTCGGCGATGGCCCGCACCACCGCGTCGATATCCAACTCTGAGCCGTCGAACTGGCCGCGCTCCAGTTGCCGCTGCGGACGCAGCGCCTCGAACTGACGGCGCACGCGTCGGATCCGGCGCCGTGTCGTGGCGTCGGGCTGCCAGCCGTCAGCCGCCGCCGGGGACTGCACGGCAGTGATCACAGCACAGTGGTCCGGCAAGTCGCGCCGCTCGCGGTAGTGCCACTCTGGATAGCAGCGGGTAGTCTCAAGGGGTGCACCCACCGCCTCGTCGCGAGCCAGGTCCAGCTCCACGCGCAACCTGGCCGCCGCCTGCTGCTGGTGCGGGCTGAGCGTGATCTCATCCATCTGCTCTGCGTGGCGGGCGGCGTTGTCGTCTTTCTCGTCATCGACAAGACGGTTGACGTTGACCATTTCCGCCATGGACAGCAGCTTTTCAAAGCGGTTGAACACCAGCGGGTCATCGCGCTCGGCCTGATCCTGGCGACGACGCTCGGCCCGGCGCTTCCCCGGCGAGGCCTGATCCGTGGGCACTGCCGGGTCCGCCGCTTCGGGCTCCGCATCGGGCCTCGCTTGCGCCGCTGCCAGTGCCATGCCGACGACGGACCAAAGCGGCACCGGCAGCGGCGGCCGATAGCCGCGGGGGGCCTGCCTGGCACGGAGCGGCGCATCGCCAGCGAGCACCCTGCGGCAGTGACAAAGCCAGTCAGACAGCGCAGAACCGTCCGGCGGCACCGGGGCTACTCCGCCGAGGCCTTCGATGATCAGGATCTCCACGGCTTCTTCCGCCGCTGGCAGCTTGCGCACGGGCCGCATGCGCAACAACTCCACGCAAAGCTCCTTGTAGTGGCGCCGCAGCCCGGGGAAGTGTTCACAGGCGCGGTGGGCCGCCTCCAGTGCGCCGCATAGAGCAAGCAGGTCGCGCTGAAGCGGGTCATCCACGACAGGCGCGCGAGCGAGGCATGCCGCGTGGGCCGCGAGCCAGAAAAACAGCAGACGGTTGTGGCGACGTTGCGAAAAACAGGCCAGCGTCGGGGGTAGCAGCAGCGCCTCGCCATCCAGACGGCTGACACTTACCGACTCCCGGGCACCGCCGAAGCGCTGGCGCAGCCGCAGCCGGTGTCCCGATTCCTGCGCCGCGAGGGCACCGAGGCCGAGCGCAGGGTTGCCCCCCGCCGCGCGAAAGAACACCCCCAGCGGGCCGATGACCTCATCGAGAGCGACGGCGGCGTCCGGATGGTCCGGCCAGCTTGCGTCACTGGTCGCCCAGCGGTGCCAGGCCCGCCCAACCAGTTCTTCGACTTCGAACAGGGCGTGAAGCAATACTCAGTCCTCGCCGAGCCCGATGCGTAGAATCTCGAGCAACGCCTCCCGGACATCATCCTCGTCCGTCAACGGCTCCACGAGCGTCGCCCGAGCCGCGGTCATCAAGGGCACTCCTACTTTGACGAGTGTTGCACAGTAGATCAGCAAGCGGGTCGAGACGCCCTCCTCAAGGTCCTGCCCCTTGAGGGCCCGCAGGCGCTGCGCAAGATTGACCAGGAGCCGGCATCGCTCCTCGCCAAGCCCGCTCTCCGCCGCGACAATGCGGGCTTCCTGCGCCGCCGGCGGGAAGTCGAAGGTCAGCGACACAAAGCGCTGGCGTGTGCTCGGTTTCAAGCTCTTGAGCAGGTTCTGGTAACCCGGGTTATAGGAAACGACCAACATGAATCCTGTCGGTGCGTGCAGTAATTCCCCGGTACGTTCGAGGGGCAGCAGCCTGCGGTCATCGGTGAGTGGATGGAGAATGACCGTGACATCCTTGCGCGCTTCGACCACCTCATCAAGGTAACAGATGCCGCCTGCGCGCACGGCCCGCGTCAACGGACCATCCACCCAGCGGGTCTCGCCCTCAAGCAGCAGGTGGCGACCAGTCAGGTCCGCCGCCGTCAGGTCATCATGACAGGATACGGTGAACAGCGGACGACCGAGCCGGGCGGCCATATGGGCGACGAAGCGGGTCTTACCGCAGCCCGTCGGGCCCTTTAACAGGAGAGGCAGGCCCTCGCGCCAGGCCGTTTCAAAGAGCTCGCACTCGTCACCGACCGGCTCATACCACGGTATCTCGCCGTTGCAGTCAGCAGCTTTTGCGGCCGGGTCCACTGGGGGACTCATGGGATCGCGATCAGCGCGCCGTCAGTGCCATACCCTCGGGCAGCTCCTCCCGGGCCGGGCCGAAAATCGCGACCAGGAACATCACGGCGGCAATCGCCACGAACACACCCGCGCCAAGACGCATGTAGTAGAACAATTCGAGTTGCTGCTGCACCTCCATGTAATTGATGCCCATCACGCGTTGCAGGTGCGTCTGCACGACGCCGGCGAAGGTCAGCGTGAAGGTCATGAAGCACATGGCGGAGGTCATTACCCAAAAGCTCCACATGTTGAGGATCTGGTTGTAGGGCTGGCGGCCGCGAAGCTGTGGCATTGCATAGGTGATCACGGCAAGGACCATCATCACGTACGCGCCGTAAAAGGCCAGATGGCCGTGGGCGGCGGTCACCTGCGTGCCGTGGGTGTAATAATTGACAAAGGACAAGGTATGCATGAAGCCCCATACCCCGGCGCCGAAGAAGGCAACGGCAGCACTGCCCAGGGTCCATAACATGGCGCTTTTATTCGGATGGTTCCTGCGTCCCTTCCAGAACATGTAGAAGGCAAACATCACCATGGCGAAGAACGGCGCAACCTCCAGCGTCGAGAAGATACTGCCTATGGGTTGCCAGTAGGCCGGCGCGCCAATCCAGTAGTAGTGATGCCCAGTCCCCAGCAACCCGGAGAAGAGCGCGAGACCGATGATCACGTAGAGCCACTTTTCAATAATTTCACGGTCGACACCGGTGAGCTTGATCAGCAGGTAGGCAAGCAACGAGGCCATGATCAGTTCCCAGACACCCTCAACCCAGATGTGCACAATCCACCACCAGTACAGTTTGTCTAGGCCGAGGTTGCCCGGATTGTAGAAGGCAAAAAGCCAGAAGATGGCGGCGAGCCAGAGTCCGAGCATGAGCACCGAGTTAATCGCCGTTTTGCGCCCGACGAGCAGCGTACGGCTGGAGTTATAGAGAAACATAAGGAACGAAACCGTGATCAGAATTTTTGACCAGAGCGGTTGCTCAAGAAACTCACGGCCTTCGTGAATGCCAAATTGATAGCTGACCAGAGCCCCGGCACCAGCCACGGCGAAAATGGCCAGCTGCACGTAGGCAATCATCGGGCTGTGGATCTCGCTTTCCGCTTCTTCCGGCAGCAGGTAGTAGGTGCACCCCATGAAGCCGATTAGCAGCCAGACAATGAGCAGGTTGGTATGGCTCATGCGCATGATGTGGAATGGCACGTAGTCCACAAGGAACTCCGGCAGCACATACACTGTGGCCGCAAGAATGCCGAAGGTAACCTGTAGCGCAAACAGCGCCAGGGCAAGCGCGAAAAAAGGCAGCGCGACGCGCTGGGTGGCGTACTTCATCGGAGTCTCTCCTGCCGTAGCTTCAAGGGATTGCAGATCAGCCAGCTTTGTTCGGCGGCCAACCCTGCGTGTCCATGGCGTCTGCCCAGCGGAAGAAATCGATGAGGTTGTCGAGCTCCTCCTCGCTGAGATCAAAGTACGGCATCTGCCGGCGCCCCGGGACGCCCAGGGGTTGAGCGCGAATCCAGCCCTTGAGGCTGGCGCGCGCTCCGTCCGGATTCTCTTCGCCGCCATAGCGGGTCCAAACATTGCCAATTTCCGGCGCGAAGTAGGCGCCTTCACCGTGCAGGCTATGGCAATTGATGCAGCTATGCTTTTCCCAGACGTGCTTGCCAGCGATCACGCTCGGCGTCAGGCCCTCCTGGTTCGTGGAAACATTCACGATGTAGTAGTGGCTGTGCGCCGTGAGCCCAGCAAAAACGAGGAAAAAGAACGCCGAACCACCGAAAAATATATTGCGGGCGGCGGAGCGACTGAGTCCTTCGATCATGAGAAATCTCCTTTATGGACCGGGTGCGCAGTACGATATTGCAAAGTCTCAATTGACCACGGTCGTAATAAGGTATCTGATATACATGTATTAATTGTTGCAGCCCCCTGCTGTGCCGTCAATCACTTCAGGCCCTCGCCCTTTACTTTGCGCAGCTTCGTGCACGCGGCTTTGACAGCTCAACAAGGCGGATCAACCCCAGGAGCACTCCTTGCCGACCGTACTTGCTTACCCTTTTCGTCCCTTCTTCCTCTCGGCCAGCGTATTCGCTGCTCTCGCCATACCACTCTGGGCGCTTGTCGTGACAGGAGCGGGCCCATCACTCGCATTCCTGCACTGGCACCCACACGAGATGCTGGCGGGTTTTCTCTATCCGGCGATTGCGGGCTTTCTCCTCACCGCCGTTTGCAACTGGACCGGTACCGCGCCTTTGTGCGGCACCCGGTTGCTCGGCCTTTGGCTGCTCTGGCTCCTGCCGCGACTGGGGTACTTGGCCGGCATCGACAACCTGTGGTTGCGCGCCGTCGATCTCGCGTTCCTGCCCCTGGTGCTGCTCGCCGCTGCGCGGCCGGTGGTGGCGACGCAGCAGTGGCGGCAGCTGCCACTTCTCGCCACCCTTGCCGCACTCTTTCTGACGGACCTTGCCTTTCACATCAGCGAGGACCCACAGTGGTTGCACATTGCAGTCCAGCTCGGCGCCCTGCTCCTGCTGCTGGTCGGCGCACGAATCACGCCCGCGTTTTCACGCAACTGGCTGCAGGCAAGGGGGCGCGATGTTGCCGTGGTCCGGGACCTTGATTGGGCACCTCGCGCACTGTACGCTTCTTTGTTGGCGCTATTGATTCTGGATGCCGTGGGGTTGCTCGCCGAACGAACAGCTTTCCCTCACGCACAGGCATTGCTGGCAGGCGCGAGCGCTGTGATCATTGCACTGCGCCTGGCCGCATGGTCACCCGGCGCGATCCGCAGCGAACCATTGCTATGGATACTGCACGCGGGCATGCTCTGGGTGGCGGGTGGATTGCTCCTGCGGGCACTTGCCCTGCTCAGCCTTCTGCCGCACGGTATGTGGCAGCACGCGCTCGGGGCAGGCGCGCTCGGCACGATGATCCTCGGGGTCATGTCACGGGTGGCCCTCGGGCATACGGGTCGTCCATTGGTGCTGCCTCGGGGTATGGTTACTGCGTTCGGCTTTGTCATCTTGGCCGCCCTACTTCGCGTCCTGGCGGCCGGTGGCCTGGTGAGCTGGCAGGCCGGAGTTCTCGCAAGTGGCGCATTCTGGAGTATTGCTTTGTTGATTTTCTTGTGGCGTTACACGGCGATACTGCTGCGGCCCAGACCGGACGGCAGGCCGGGCTGATGCGTCTGACGACGCAAACGGATTATGCGCTGCGGGTTCTCGTCTACCTCGCAATCAGCCCGAAAGAGCACGCACGCATCCGCGACATCGCCGATGCCTACAAAATTTCCCGCGACCATCTGGCAAAGATCGTGCAAAAGCTGCAGCACGTCGGCTTCGTCAGCACCGCACGCGGCAAAGGTGGCGGCGTGCGTCTTTGCAGCGCGATAAACGAAATCAACATTGGTACTGTCGTTCGAGAGATGGAAGGCACGGAGTACCTCGTGGAATGCTTCTCGCCTGATAATAAATGCGTCATTACAGGCGCCTGCAGCCTGCCAAAGGCACTGCGCGAGGCAGTCGAAGGCTTTATGGCCGCCTTGGACCACTACACACTGGAAGATGTTATTTGTCAGCGTTCTGTTGCACTGCGCAAGGCGTTGCAATTGGACGATTCATCGGCCACCCGGTAAGCAGCGCGGGGCGTGCCTGGAAAGGCCCGCCACCAGCGCGGAGCGAGAAGACAATCACAAACGGCGAAGCACCCACGGATAAAAGCGCGTTGATCGCACTGATTCTCGAGCGATACCACGAACCCCATCGTGCTGACCTGGAACGCCTGCAGAAACTGGCTCAGATGTGTGCCGAGGAGAGCCTCATGGCGGGCGTAGCGGCGCTGCACGAATTGCTCGAACTGCATATGTTCAAGGAGGAAATGCGCGCCTTTCCCATGATTGAACAGGGGAGCAGCGGGCTGCTGGGGCATCTCGCGGTGGACATGATGGAAGAGCACTTACGCATTGAGGCATTGTCGACGCAGCTACAGCAGCAGATCGGCGCTCTTCCCCGCGAGGGTGCTGGCGGTACGTTGTCGGAGCTGCACACCGTTGCGGAACGTTTTTTCTCGGATCTCGAGGAACATGCACGGCTCGAGGACGAGCTGTTGTTCCGCCCTCTTGTCACGACGCGCCTCCAACCCATCGCCGGTTGAAGTCAGTTCGCGATGAAAAAAGCAGAGGGCAAGAGCCACCGTTTCGGACACCTTCGAACAACCTGTATACACGCTGATCTACCGGCTCAGCAAAGCGCACTGGGCAGGACTGTGACGCGCGCCGGGTCCACGCCACGCCACAGCCCGCACAGAGACAGCCAGGCTAGAACTGGTAAAAAACCCGTCCGAAAACGTTGACACCCGGCGCAGGCAATCTCTCCAGCATTCCCACGTCAGGATTCATGGCCCGGTTGTAGCCACTGAGGTGCGGTGCGAATTGCCGATCGAAGAGGTTGTCGACCCCCAATGCCAGTTGCAGCGATCCGGTGACCTGCCATGCAGCGTGCAGATTCACCGTTGCATAGCCAGCGGTCTTCTGCTCCCGGTTGGTAGCGCTTACATCGTTTTGCGCAGCGTAGGCGACCGACTCGAGCCGCGCATTCCAGGCGCCTGACAGATAATCGATACCGACTGTCAGGTTGGGCGGCGCAATTCGATAAAGCTTGTCATCGATATCCATACGCTCGCCCCGAACGACGTTAAGCAGGCCGCTCAGTGCCAGCGAATCACTGATGCGCCAGTGCCAGTCCATATCGAAGCCATAAAGCTGCGCCCTAACGTTGCTGAACTGCAGTGGATCGTCACGATTCACTCCGTTACTTGCGTTCATCATGCGTGCAAAACGTGCGCCTGGCGCACCGGGATCCACGGGCGCACCCTGAATGTAATCGTCGATGCGGTAGTAGAAGAACCTCGGATGCAGAGACAACCGGTCCGTTGACCAATCCCATCCCAACTCAAGCTGCGTCGCTCGCTCCGAGTCCAGCCCGATGTTGCCAAGATACAGCTGCCCATCCGCCAGTCCCGCCGTCGCCTCCAGCGGCAACCACAGGTAACGCTCCTGATACGTCGGCCCGCGCTGCTTCTGGGCCAGCCCGAGGTAAAACTGTGTGTCCTCGCTGTAGCGGTAGTTGAGTTTTGCCACAACGTCCAGGTTGGTTTCCGACCGGCTTCGGTCCGCCGCATTGAAGGCATCACGCAGTGCCTGCGCCGGAGGCATCATCATCGCCGGCGTGCCGTCGACCTCGCCGGAATCAGTGCTCACGCGGTTTGCGCGCGCGCCCAGGTCGAGCGACAGTCGGCTGCTGAGCATGCGATCGTGCTCCAGATAAATGCCGTAGACCTCGCGCTCCGCCTCGTTGAAATTGACCACGAAGAACATCGGGTTGTTAGGATTGTCGATATCCGATTGGTGGGTCTCCCGAAAACCGTCAACACCTGATCGCCACTGCCCGGAGTCAGAGGACCATAGTGCTTCGAGCTTGAAACCGACATTGTCGGTTGACGCGATGTTCTGGCGCCAAAGGGCCGGCGATGCCGGAGCACCGCGGAGGTGAAAATTGGTCATTCCGTGTTCCAGGTGACTCGTATAGATCCGTGCTTCGATCTCCAGACCATCCGAGCCATCGAAGCGATAGCTGGCACCAAGCAGATCACCATCGACGTAGTCGATATCCATGGGAAGTGCCGGAGTACCCGCTTCGCCTGTGTCGTTGTAGCCATAGTCGAGCTGGAACGTGTGCCGACCGCTGCGAAACCCGTAGCCCAGATCGTAGCGTGCGCGCTCGTAACTCGACGGGAGGATTTCGCCGCCGGGGAAAGCCTGGTCATCGGCTTCCTGTAGCATGGCGGCCGCACGAATACGATGCCGATCGTTGGCAAGCTGCAGTTCGGCATCGAATTGATACCCGCTGTTGACGGATTGTGCACTGCCGATAACACGACCCTCACTATGGAATTCGCTGCTGTCACCGAACTCCATACGTCTCGTGCGTGCGTCGATCACTCCGCCGATTGTTTCCTGGGCGATACTGACCGGCGCGATGCCGCGATACACCTCCAGCGATTCGAGTTGTGCTGTCACTGCGTAGGAAATGGGCGGGTCCATCCAGTTTGGGCCGGCGGACGCGAGCTGATTGCCATCGAGGGATACGGCAATTCTCGGTCCAAACAGACCGCGATACTGTGGTATTCCCGTAATCGGCCCATTCGTGGTGACATTCGCCCCCGGTGCCGAATGCAGCAGCATTGCAGGATCAGGCGCAATGGAGAAAGCCTCCGTCACGTCAATAACACGGGTATCGCGGTGCCCTATTATGATCAACTCCTCAATCGGCAAATCACCTGTGTCCTGCGCCGCAGCGCAAAAACCAACCATCAGGGTGGCACTCATTGCGCATTGCAAATACTTGGCCATAGAAAATCTCTCCGTGCATGAGTTGCACAAACCTGCTGCTGCCCGATGGCTTCGGGTCAGCTTGAGGTTTGGCGTTTCTCGTTAGTCGGTTGTCGTTAAGCAGCCGGCAAGGCCGACCGGAGCACTCAGAGCGGAGGAGATCTCGAGGCGGGACGAAGCCAGCGGCAAGGCAGGCATGCAGACGCCACAGCTACCGTGACTGAAGGCTGCGCCGAGTCGCTCGGCTCAAACACTTCCGCAAGTAGCGGGGAAGTTTCGGCGCCGGATCCGGCGAGCAAGCAGCCCGGGGCCGCGGCTGTTTTACTCAACTCGGCGTCGGGTGCATGCCCCTCGGGCGAGTGATGATGACTGTGGTTTGTCGACACCGACGTGTGTAGCACTACCGCATCGAGCACCTGTGCACTGCGCAGGTCGCCAGGGCAGAGATGAAACGGCGTCCCGTCAGCGAGCGATGCCGCCATATGCCCCGGCGGGACGATGGCTGCCGCAAAAACATAGCTAACAAGACCAAGCCAGACCCGAAAACGCGACCGCCGCGGGTTCGACACACGAAGTCCTGATGAGCAGTGGGATCTACCGGGCTGTTCGAAAAGATGACTCACGGGTTCCGCCTAAGCACATCAGACGCCGAAGCACAAAGAAATGCCGACTTGCTGCTATGCCTGCGTAGGGTGATGGTCTGCTCAATCCTACCGCAGAGCGAAATCCGCAGCCTATACAATGGAAGGCGTGCATGTCTGGATTGCAGCCCCGGGCAAGCTGAGACCGGACACAGGAACTGCGCCAAAAACCGCAGCGTCTGCGCTCGCTTCTCGCACTAGTCGCCGCGCGAGCGACGTAATCTGTTGGTAATGAGTCTCATGCATGATCTGGCGGCGTGTCCGGACATGGTAAAGCGGAGTCTTTTAAGCGACAATTGATCCAGGTCATGTGTGCGGCAGAGACTAGGCGATAGCATAAACATCTGTCGTAAGGGCAGGCACTGATCTCATGTGTCCGGGTCAGTCGCGCCGCATCTGCATAAGGGGCTTCTTTTGCGTTGGCCAGTAATAATCGCTGTCATCACCCTCCTATTCGTCGGCCCCCTGGCGGAAGCACAGGGCGATCGGGCACTGGTCTCAGGTTTCCTTGACGCGGTACCGGCGCATGAGCTGGTTCCGGGTGCCCAGCGATATGGCGAAGTGCGCGACGACCTTCCCATCGTAGAGGCTCTGGGTGCCGAGGGCCCGCTTGGCTATGTGTTTCTCACCTCGGACTTTGTGACGACTACGGGCTATTCGGGCAAGCCCATACACGTGCTTATGGGTGTGAACGGTGATGCGGTCATCACCGGGGTCCGCCTCGTCGAGCACGCCGAACCGATAGTGCTCATCGGCATCCCTGACGCCAAGATTCAGGCCGTCACTGAAAAGTACTCGGGACTGGACCTGCGAGTCGAAGCTGAAGCTCAGGGCAACGGCCACGAACTGGACATAGTCTCGGGGGCGACGGTGACCATAATGGTGATCGACGACTCTATCGTTCGCTCCGGGCTGCGCGTTGCGCGAGCGCTGGGCCTCGGTGGCTTGCAGGCCGAGCAGCGACATTCGGGGCCGTTGCGGCGGCTCCGCACCCCACCCAACCCAGTGCCGACGACAAACTGGCAGACACTCGCGGGCGACGGCTCGCTGAGGTCGCTGCGTCTCGACGTTGGGCAGATCAACAGGGCTTTTGAGCTGAACGCTGATCAGCGTGCAGCGGGACGCCCCGAGAGTGGCGAAGCGGGCGACACTTTCATCGAGATGCAGTTGGCGCTGCTCAGTGATCCGGAGATAGGCCGTGCGCTCCTTGGAGACCAGGAGTTCGCAAATCTCCAGGACTGGCTGGCTGCGGGCGAGCATGCGATTCTGGTGCTGGGTCGGGGTCGCTATTCCTTCAAGGGATCTGGCTACGTACGAGGCGGCATCTTTGACCGCATCCAGCTGATACAGGGAGACCGATCGGTGCGCTTCTTCGACAAACAGCATCGAAGGTTAGGGCGCCTGGCAGCGGATGACGCGCCCGAGTTCACAGAGCTGGACCTGTTCCGTATCCCCGCTGATTCCGGGTTTGACGCAACCGAGCCTTTTCGACTGCAACTGCTTGTACAGCGCAGTGTGGGCGCCATCGACAAGGCGTTCACAACCTTCGACCTCGGCTACAAATTGCCAGAGCGTTTTACAGAACGGACCTCGCCGTCGCCGGCAAGTGCTGCGAGTGGAACAGCGCTCGACTCGGATCCCCAGCAGCTCAGCCACCTTTGGCAACGGATCTGGAAGCAGAAGCGATTTTCGGTAGTTCTCTTGCTCGTAGCGATCGTGCTGCTCACCCTCGTATTCTTCTTTCAGATGCAACTTACCCGCTCGGAGCGTTTTACCTACTGGTTCCGGATTGGCTTTCTGACCTTCACCCTGGTCGTGATCGGCTGGTACGCCAATGCGCAACTTTCTGTCGTCAACGTTTTGACCCTGTTCGCAGCGCTGACGAGCGATTTCTCCTGGTCCGCTTTCCTGATGGATCCTCTGATTTTTATTCTGTGGTTTTCCGTTGCAGCATCTATTCTGTTCTGGGGTCGCGGCGTCTTTTGCGGCTGGCTATGCCCCTTTGGTGCACTGCAGGAATTGACGAACAAGCTGGCCCGGCTGTTCCGGGTGCCACAGATCACCGTGCCCTGGGGTCTCCACGAGCGCCTCTGGCCTATCAAATACATGATTTTTCTGGGGCTATTTGGTTTGTCGCTGTATTCGCTGGAGCTGGCCGAGCGCTATGCCGAGGTGGAACCTTTCAAAACAGCCATCATCCTCAAGTTTCAGCGCTCCTGGCCCTATGTCAGCTTTGCCGTGGCACTTCTGGTGGCGGGCCTCTTCATTGAGCGGTTTTACTGTCGCTACCTCTGCCCCCTGGGTGCCGCGCTGGCGATACCCGCGCGCATGCGCATGTTTGACTGGCTAAAGCGCTACCGGATGTGTGGAGACCCGTGCCAGCGCTGCGCCAATGAATGCATGGTCCAGGCGATTCATCCGGAAGGGCACATCAATCCCAACGAATGCCACCAGTGCCTGCACTGCCAGGTTCTCTACCAGAGCACCACTAAATGCCCTGTTTGTATCAAGAAGGAGGCAAAGCGCACCAAGTTTGCCAACGTCGATCGAAGCGCCGTTCTGGCATCGTCGGCGTGAAACGCAATCAAGATTGACTGGTAGTAGCGTCTGAAGTTTGTTTAAAGCGAACCACCCTATCCTCAGGAGGATAACGCTGTGAAAAACGATAGCGATAAAACCGAAGTAACCGAAGCTAAAAAAACTGTTCCAGCTGAGCGTGCGCAAGTAGCGGCGGGATTGCCCGCCGTATCACGGCGCAATGTACTTACCGCCACGGCAGCAGGAGCTTTTCTTGCGGGCGCCGGAATTGGCACATCCCTGTCTCCGCAGCGGGTGCGCGCCGCCAGCGGTGGGGATCATGAGGTCAACCTGGAGCCGGGTGAGCTGGATCCCTACTACGGGTTTTGGTCTTCCGGGCAGACCGGAGAGATACGGGTCCTGGGCTTTCCCTCAATGCGCGAATTGATGCGTATTCCTGTGTTCAATCGATGTTCCGCGACGGGTTGGGGGCAGACAAACGAAAGTCTGAAAGTCCTGACCGAGGGTCTTACGGAAGAAACCAAGAAGTTTCTCGCCGACCAGGGCAAAAAGACTTACGACAACGGCGACCTCCATCACCCCCACATGTCCTTCACCGACGGCACCTATGATGGCCGCTACCTGTTTGCCAATGACAAGGCAAACACCAGGGTCGCGCGGATTCGCTGCGACGTGATGAAGTGCGACAAGATTCTGGAGATCCCCAATGCCCACGACATTCACGGTATGCGGCCGCAGAAGTACCCGCGCACCGGGTATGTCTTTGCCAACGGTGAGCACGAGGCCCCACTTGTCAACGATGGCACAGTCCTCGACGATCCCTCGCAATACGTCAATATTTTCTCCGCCATCGACGGTGACAAAATGGAAGTCGCCTGGCAGGTCATGGTCAGCGGCAACCTTGATAACACGGACTGCGACTATCAGGGTAAGTACGCCTTTTCGACGAGCTACAACTCTGAAATGGGCATGACATTTGCCGAGATGACCCGTAACGAAATGGACCACGTCGTGGTTTTCAACATCAAGGAGATCGAGAAAGGCGTTGCCAACGGGGACGTGCAGATGCTGAACGGCGTACCCGTAATCGATGGCCGCAAGGGGCAGAACAAGAAATACACCCGCTACATTCCCATTCCCAATAGCCCACATGGTTGCAACACGGCGCCTGACAAACGTCACGTTATGATTGCCGGAAAGCTCTCGCCCACCGTATCCGTGATCGATGTCACCAAGGTTGACGCGTTGTTTGAAGAAGATGCCGATCCGCGTTCCTGCATCGTCGCGGAACCCCAGTTGGGTCTCGGGCCTTTGCACACCGCCTTTGACGGGCAGGGCAACGCCTTCACCACCCTATTTCTGGACAGCCAGGTGGTCAAATGGAACATCGACAAGGCTATCCGAGCCTACGCTGGTGAAGACGTCGACCCGATTATCTCAAAGGTCGATGTGCACTATCAGCCAGGACACAACTCGACTTCCATGGGTGAGACCGCCGAAGCCGATGGCAAGTGGCTTATTTCCATGAACAAGTTCTCCAAGGATCGATTTATCAACGTCGGCCCTCTGAAACCCGAAAACGAGCAGATTATTGATATATCCCGTGACGAGATGAAGGTTGTGCACGACGGCCCGACTTTTGCGGAGCCGCATGACAGCATTATCGTGCGCGCCGACATCGTAAAGCCCAAGAACGTCTGGACCCGCGATGACCCGATCTTTGCCGACGCCGTGGCGCAGGCAAAGGCGGATGGGGTCACCCTCGAGCGCGACAGCAAGGTGATTCGCGACGGACGCAAGGTTCGCGTGTACATGACGTCGGTAGCGCCAGTGTTCGGCCTGGACAAGTTCACGGTGCGCCAAGGCGATGAGGTCACCGTTTTTGTCACCAACCTCGACGATGTCGATGATGTCACGCACGGATTCTGCATGGCCAATTATGGCGTAGCTATGGAGGTCGCACCTCAGGCCACAGCGTCTGTCACCTTTACGGCCAATCGACCGGGGGTTCACTGGTTCTACTGCCAGTGGTTCTGTCACGCCTTGCATATGGAAATGCGAGGCAGGATGCTCGTTGAGAAGGCATGATGCAATGAGCATCTCGCATTGAACTACAGCGTAAGCAGGAGCAGGGCCGTGCACCGCACGGCCTTTTTTGTTGCCGGCCTCGCTTGCGTGCTGAGTTGGGCAGGCCCTGTGCAGAGCGCCGAGCTGAACGTTTCGCCCGGGGAGAGTCTCGCCGCGATCATCGCGCGGGCCAATCCCGGTGATCATCTGCTGATCGAACCAGGACGCCACAAGGGTGGCCTGCTCC
This sequence comes from Gammaproteobacteria bacterium, assembly GCA_030433415.1. Lineage (GTDB taxonomy): Bacteria > Pseudomonadota > Gammaproteobacteria > Pseudomonadales > Halieaceae > Congregibacter. Next base: position 26,738 of record JAUIMF010000032.1, read on the forward strand.
TGGACCGGCCCCTGAAGCTTTCGGGGATGCCGGGTGCTGAAATCGACGGCGGGGGCGAGGGCTCCGTCATCGTTGTTGACGGACCGGACGTTCAGATCGAGGGACTTCGTATCGTCGGCTCCGGCACCAGCCACGAAACGATCGACAGCGGCGTGAAGCTTACGGAAAACGCCACGAACGCGCGCGTTATCGGCAATCACCTGGAGGGCAATCTGTACGGTGTCGACATTCACGGAGCCCGCGATGCCCTGGTGGCGCAGAACACGATCGTAGGTAGCCTCGATGTGCGCATGAACGATCGAGGCAACGGTGTGTACGTGTGGAATGCGCCGGGCTCGCAAGTGGTAGGAAACACGATTCGGTTCGGGCGCGACGGGATATTCGTCAACGCAAGTCGTAACAACAGTTTTCGAGGAAATCATTTTGAAAGGCTGCGCTTCGCGGTGCACTACATGTATGCCGACGACAGCGAGGTGATCGCCAATTACTCGCAGGACAACCACCTGGGCTACGCCATCATGTTCAGCACCGCTGTGAAGGTGCTCGACAACGTATCTGTGCGCGACCGGGACTACGGCGTGATGCTGAACTACGCCAATGATTCTCTGGTCCGCGGAAACCAGGTGTACGACAGTTCGGAGAAATGTCTCTTCATGTACAACGCCAACAAGAACGTGATCGAGGGCAACCACTTTGAGCGCTGCCAGATCGGAATTCATTTCACGGCAGGGTCGGAGCGCAATGCCGTCACAGACAACGCTTTTGTGGCCAATCGGTTGCAGGTCAAATACGTGGGGAGCCGCTATCACGACTGGTCGGGAAACTTCTGGAGCGATCACGTAGCTTCAGATGTCAACGCCGACGGCGTCGCCGATCAACCTTTTCGCCCGAATGACCGCCTCGACCAGGTGTTATGGACCCAGCCGGCAGCACGCCTCCTGCTCGGCAGTCCCGCCCTGCAACTCGTTCGCTGGGCGCAGCGGGCCTTTCCGACCCTGCTTCCTGGTGGCGTGACCGACACCAGCCCCTTGATGAGGCCACACAACGAGCCAGCGCTGACGGAGGTCTTTTGAGTCAGGTTCTTGAGATAAACCGGGTGTCACACACTTTCGGGGATGTGCGGGCGCTTCATGATGTGTCTTTCGGTGTGGCAAGGGGTGAAACCCTTGCCCTGGTGGGACATAACGGGGCAGGAAAAACCACGCTGTTCCGCCTGGTCCTGGGCTTCCTGCCAACGCAATGCGGCGGGATTTCCGTCAACGGTTTTGCGCCCGGGACCCGGAACGCGCAACGTGACGTGGCGTACCTGCCCGAGTCCGTCGCCTTTCCAAAAACCCTAACCGGCGAAGAGATCGTAAATTTCTATGGACGGCTCAGGGGTTGCAGCAAACAGGCCGCGCGGGACGTTCTCGACCGTGTCGGTCTTGGAGACGCACGCCGCCGCCGTTGCGGGGGCTACTCCAAGGGGATGCGGCAGCGCCTGGGGCTTGCCCAGGCCCTAGTGGCCGCGCCCCAGCTGCTATTACTAGATGAGCCCACCTCGGGGCTTGACCCGTCGTCCCGACACACTTTCTACTCGCTTATCGACGAGATAGCCGCGACGGGGACGGCGGTCGTGCTCTCCTCCCATGGCTTGAATGAACTTCAAAATCACGTGCAACGCGTCGCCATGCTCAGCGATGGCCATCTCCTTGCCTGCGGGCACCTGGACGAACTGCTGGCGAACGCGGGGCTATCCCTGCAGCTTCTCGTCAGGGGCGGTGCCATTGACACTGAGACGATCGCCTCGAGGTTTGGCGGCCGTATGCGCCGCGACGGTCGCTGCGAAATCGACTGCACGACGGCTGAAAAACTCGCCGTCGTGCGCCAACTCCTTGCCCTTGATGCGGGGCTCGCTGAACTCGAGTTTCGGGCGCCGGGTCTCAACGACCTGTATCGCCACTTCGCCGCTGAGACTCCGATGGCGAAGCAGGAGCGCATAACGTGAGACAGATGTTTACAGTCGCTCTCCTCGAGCTTCGCCTCGGCATCCGCAGTCGCTGGGTGCTGCTATCGACGTTGACCTTGTTGTTCTTCGCTGTGCTGCTCGTCTTCCTTGGCGCCTCTCCGACCACCGGCCTGGATGCGGATCCGATCACTCTGCTCGTCGCAAGCCTTGCGACGCTGTCCGTCTATCTGCTCCCGCTGATCGCCCTATTATTGTCCTTCGACTCGATCGCCGGAGAAGTGGATCGGGGCACCCTGCAACTCCTACTGGCCACACCTATTCGGCGCAGTGAGCTGCTGCTGGGCAAGTTCCTCGGTCACGTCAGCGTGCTGGCAATTGCCGTTGTAATCGGCTACGGCCTAGCCGGCGGCCTCGCGCTGGCGCAAGCCGAGGGCAGCGTGACGGCGACCTCAATCACAGGTCTGCTGCGACTCATCGGGTCCAGCGTCCTTATGGGTGCCGCTTTTGTCGCCCTTGGCCTCTTGCTGAGCGCGCTGGCGCGGCAGACGGCGACCGCTGCGGCCATGGCAATCCTGACCTGGCTGCTTTGCGTAGTGCTCTACGACTTGGCGCTGCTGGGCGGCCTTGTACTTGCGCCCGACGGGTTCTTTGCCCAGACCCTCATGCCATACTTTCTACTGATCAATCCCGCCGATGCCTTCCGCGTCTTCAACATGGCGCTGCTGGATCTTGGCGCCGCGAGCACAGGCCTGGTCGGCACCGAGGATGTTCTGCCCTTTCCGGCCGCGGCCGCCCTGGCCAGCCCGGTGTTGGCAACATTGCTGGTTCTTGCTCTTTGCATCGTTCGTTTCAAGAGGATTCAACCGTGAGAGTTTTAAGCATCGGAGTGCTATGCCTGTTTGTCGCGATTTGCGCTGCGTGCGAGCCCCAGCCGCAGGCAGACAGCGCGGCCCCAAACCCCGCCACACTCACGCCGGACGCCATCGGGTACTACTGCCGGATGGCCCTGGTCGAGCACAGCGGACCTCAGGCGCAGATGTATGTCGAGGGCGAGGCGGAACCCATTTGGTTCTCACAGGTCCGCGATGCGGTCGTGTACCTGCGCTCCCCGGAGGAACTACGCCGGGCAACGGCGATTTTCGTCAGCGACATGGCCACGGCACCAAGCTGGGAAGAGCCGGGCGTCGATAATTGGATTCCCCTGGAGTCAGCGCATCTGGTCATCGAGTCGGCGCGATCCGGAGGAATGGGGGCTCCAGAGGTCGTCCCCTTTGGCACCGAAGGTGCCGCCCAGGCATTCGTGGCACAGCACGGGGGCCGCATCGTCCAGCTCGAGGACGTTCCGGACAGTTACGTGCTGAGCGCCATGGCGATGTAAGTGTACTCCGGCACGTGAAAGAGCAAGCTAGCTACCCTGTGTCACGACGTGGCGCCCTGCAATTGCTTGGCAGTGTTGCTCTGCTACCGGTGTTAGGCGCCGTCGAAGGACGAGACGAACTTCGCTACGCTGCCGGTATGGCCCACTGGAGCGGCGCGGCCCTCGGGGGATCCGCGGAGATACGGTTCAGCGCCGACAACGAAGCGAGGGCCCTAGATCTGCTCGAGAGAGCCATTCGCGAGACGAACCGGCTGGAACGCATCTTCAGCCTCTACCGTGTCGATAGTACGCTCATGCGGTTAAATCAGCAGGGATCTCTGCTCATCCCGCCCCCAGAACTCCTCGAACTGCTCTCTATCGTGGATCTCGTTCACCGCCTGACTGACGGAGTCTTCGACCCGACGATTCAGCCGCTTTGGCGGTTGTACGCCGAGACCGGCGGCAAACCAGATCCGGAGGCGCTGATGGCCGCTCGAAACCTGGTCGGTTGGCATCGAGTGCGCTACGACACGCAAGAAGTACACCTGGGCCCGCCTGGGGCAAGACTGTCGCTGAACGGGATTGCCCAGGGCTTCATCACCGATCGCGTCACGAATCTCCTGCTTGATGAGGGCGTCGACAGTGCACTTGTCAATCTGGGAGAGATTCGGGTGATCGGCCACGCTCCCGACGGTGAACCCTGGAGCGTTGGCCTTGCGGATACAGCTGACGGCGCTGCGGAGTGTCGCGTTCAACTCGTCGACTCGGCGATCGCGACATCGGCCAGCGCCGCGACGACCTTCGACGGCACGGCGAGTCATATTCTCGATCCTCGGAACGGGATGCCGGCAACCTTCCGTTGGCGGCGCGTCAGCGTCATGCATCCCTCCGCGGCGATCTGCGACGGGATCGCGACGGCGGGGGTGCTGCTTGAGGAGACCGCGCTGGCGGCGATCACAAGGCAATTGCCCGGGACCACCGTTCTCGCGCTTCCGCGTGACGGGCAGCTACGCTCGTACCCCGCAAAAGCGCACAGTCAGTGCAGATAACGGCCCTGAGCCGCTTCCGTGGGGGCGTCTTTTGCACACGCAAAAAAGGCGGCATCTTTTAATGTGTATGGGCCCGGTAAGCCGGAGGGTCTTTCGTTTGAGTTGGTAGTTCAGTTGTCTCACGGTGCTCGCTCTCTGGTAAGTGTTTCTGACCACCTGGGGGCCTGAGCCAACCAAGTCCGAAAATCGGCGAAGGTCTCGGGACACCACTCCCGTACAACCTGAACATGCCTGGTAACAGGCAACGCGGGTTCTCTCCTGTGGGAGATGGGTTCCGCGCGGAACCAACAGGCCCGGTTAGGCCCGTCTTGAACTGCATCAACTCCTTTGCGATGTGCTGACGTTGATGAATGGGATCGACCGTTAGGTCTCTCCCGGTGAATGACCATCAGCTTGATGGTCGAGGGCCTGCTGTACCGGTAAGCACGGCAGGTCATGTGCCCTTGTGGGCGGCATTGAATGGCGGGCTTGGGCCCGATGTGACGCGACCCGAGGGTCGGTGTTGGAAGATGGACCGGCGACCTTTCGGTCGCTGCGCAGTGTTCGGTCCGACTGCGCGGATGCCCGGTTTGACCGGAGTCGAGGGTGGGCACCCTCTGCCACTGAACCGCAGTGGCCACGGATCAACCGTATCTGCCCGCAGTGTAGTAACCCATAATTCGGTAAGCACTGGAGAATTCGGCCCGCAGGCGGCGTGGTTACTGCGTTTGCCGCCCGCGTCACTACCCCGCTTTGCTCGCTAGTGACACGGACAGCGTACCGGCGAGGCACCCATCGTGCCAGGATTGGCCTGGCACGAACGAGTGCTCGAACCTCTCGAACGTATGATGACACGGCGATGGTTGCGGCGCCGATCCTGTCAACGTCCCGCGGTGATTGCTTCACAATCCCCTTAGGACACGTGTCGATCGGCACGCCTACCGCGCCAGTCGGAACACATTGCTTTGCTCAAGGGCTCTTGTCTGAGAACGCCTTATGAACGCAACAACAACAACTACGATTTATTCGCCGTGAGGTCAGTGATCAGCTCTTGAAACTCTGCCCAAAAATCCTCGGGCACACGGCCTTCGAAGTGCAAATCTGGCTGAATTTGCTGCGCGGGCTCTAGTTGTGTGTTGGGTAGTAGTTGTTTGTTGTTTACTAGGTTTATATCAGTAGTAGGTAATGCTTCCGGTTTCACCGTCCCCGGTGGTGCCGTATCCGGGAAAGCCGTTTCCGGAGTATCCGTGTACGGCACTTCGTACACGGCGTAGCTGCCGCCGCGCACGCGACCATCGCGAGTGCGGTTCTTTTCATAACGCAGATAATGGAACCGGCGCAGTAATGCCAGCAGCCTGTATATGCCGTCGCGTCCGAGATCCCCGCGCTTCTGCAGATCCTTCACGCGCACCTGCCAGTCGTCGGGCTTCGACAGCAGGTAGACCAGCAGGCCACGCGCCGCCCAGGACAGGCGCGCGTCCTCGATGGCGCGCTGGTCAATAGTGACCCACCGCTTTCGGCCCGACACACGGTGAATGGTCCGCGTCACGGCTGATCACCGAAATCACTGCTAATGATGCGGGCGACCTCCGCAGCCGGGTAATACACACGCCGGCCGATCCGGCAGCCGCAATCTTTGAGGTCGCGCGTCCTCTGGTCGGCAGGGTGACCGAGGCTATAGCGCAGGCCACCCGAGGTTCGCCCGAGCAGCGCTGCGAGCTGATCGTGCGTCAGCAGCGGGCCGTAGCGCTCTGTCAGTTGCGCTGACAGGTAACTTTGCATCGAGATCGGTTTGCCTTCCATGGCCTCTCCTTGGCTATTCTTCTTTCGCGGAGTGGCAAGGAGAACTCACCGTGCCTGCGGTGGTCACCGGATAACCACGCCAGGCTATGCATGCCTTTGTGCACAGCAGCATCCACAGAAACCACGTCACGGATGCATGCGGTTCGGCGTTTCCGTTTCGGGACCACGGCATCACGATTACCGCGAAATAGGGACCACGTGGACTACTCATGGACCAGACAGATGCCCAAAAAGGTCGAGCAGCGCTCGCACCACCCTACCCGCATACGCCGCAGACAGCCCCGCGGCTGTTGCGCGTCCGCGATGCGCCGGCATACGCCGGTGTTGACCGGAACAAGTTCAATACCCTGTTCCGTCCCCACCTGACCGAGATTCCCCTGGGCCGGCAGGCGCTCGCCTTTGACCGGATTGAATTGGACGCCCTCATCGACGACTATATCTCGCGCAACGGGCGTCGTCCGAAGGCCTCACAACTTGAGGACGACACATGTCAAAACGCAACCAAATGCCGGGACTCCGTCTCAAAGGCGGTATCTGGCACATCGAAAAACGCTGTAAGTACTGCGAAGGAGGCTGGCTCCGGGAAAGCACGGGCACATCTAGCCGCGCTGAAGCAGAAGAAGTCCTGATCCGACGACTGGCGGAACTCAGGGTCAACTCTGAACGCAAAGCAGAGTCTGTGTTTACCTTCGAGGAGGCCGCACTTCGCTACCTGGAGGATGTCGCCGAGAAGTCATCGGCCGAAACCATCGCAATGCATATCGATCAAATGTCCCCGTTTATCGGCCACCTTCCGCTGGAGCACGTGCACGACGGCACGGTAAAACCGTTCGTCGATCACGAGCGTCAACGAGGGGTCGGCCCCAAGACGGTGAACAATGCGCTCGGGATCATCGCGACCATCCTGAAACGCGCCGCGGGCAAATGGCGAACCGAGGAAGGTATTCCCTGGCTTCGTCAGGCGCCCGCAATACTGACGCGCCTGTCGCTGGTCGGGCACCGCCGTAAGCCTTACCCGCTATCGTGGGACGAGCAGGATCAACTGCTACGTTGCCTGCCTCGCCACCTCGTGGACCCGGTGCTGTTTGCCGTGAACACGGGCTGTCGTGAACAGGAAATCTGCGGCCTTCGCTGGGACTGGGAAGTACAAGTCCCTGCGCTGGGCACGTCGGTGTTTGTATTGCCGGAGAGCGAGACCAAGACGCGCACGGAGCGGATCGTTGTTCTGAACAGCATCGCTCAGCGCATCATCGAGGCTTGCAGGCAGCAGCGCGGGGCATCGGGCTACGTGTTTGAGTACCGGGGCAAACGCCTCAGTACGCTGCGCACCTCCGCCTGGCGCCGCGCGTGGACGCGTGCGGGGCTGCCGGAAGACCCGATGGTCATGAAGGGCGTTCACAACCTGCGTCACACCTGTGGCCGCAGACTGCGCGCCGCCGGCGTGCCGCTTGAAACCAGGAAACTACTGCTCGGCCACGCGAGTGGCGATATCACCACCCACTACTCCGCAGCAGAGCTAGGGGAACTGCTGTCGGCGGCTGAGCGGATTACGGATCGAGGCACTGCACAACTGCCTGCGCTGGCCATTATTCAGGGCCAAAAACAGAGTGTCGGAAAAACGTCGGAAATAAAAAAAGGGTTACGAGCGTGAAACTCTGTAACCCTTTGATTTTATTGGCGCGCCCGGCACGATTCGAACGTGCGACCGCCTGGTTCGTAGCCAGGTACTCTATCCAGCTGAGCTACGGGCGCGAAGGGCGTGCATAGTAGTGATATGGCCTCTAGAGGTCAAGAGCCACCTGCCCAAGCCACCTGCCCAAGAGCCACCTGCCCAAGCACTGAAACAGCCTCCGTATCAATAACGCTACTCACTTCAGGTCCTCGCACCTGGTCACAGGTCTCGTTTCGCGATTTTCGTGACCCGATATCGCGTCATAGCTTGAGCCAAATCAATGGGACCGCGTTCCCGCATGCAACCTTGTCGTGAGAATATCAGTAGAAATTTCACTAATAAGATGTCGAGTGCATTCCCGCACTCGTGGAGTCTCGCGATGACGTCAGGGGTTACACTGTGACCACCTCTGCCATCAAGGTAGAGCCCCGTCCGCACGCCAACCAACGGTCGATGCTGGTCACCATTGCCCTGGTTGTACTGCTCGCCGCCGCTGCGCCCCTCGCCTTTCTCTACCGGGGCGATCACTACGGCCTGGCCAGCAACCGTCCGGCCGCCGATTTCATGCTTCGCGACACGCTCGGGCAGGCCCGCAGCCTGGCCGATTTTCACGGTCAGTACGTGTACCTGATGTTTGGGTATCTGAACTGCCCCGACGTCTGCCACACCCAGGCGCTGCTCTTCGAAGAGAT
>JAUIMF010000123.1 GCA_030433415.1 Gammaproteobacteria bacterium
GCAGCAGTATCCTGGGCTGACGCTTCGTGCGCAGGTCTGCAACTGGGAGGATGTGAACCAGCGCGTACTGGCGGCGGACGTTGAAATCGCCTACGCCGTAGTCAATCAGGCGCAGGCCGACGCGCGCCTGGCAGTAGAAGACGTGGTAAGTCATGAATTGGCCTACTATGCTCGCTCCAACCACCCTCTGGTGGGGCAGCGTAACGTTACACCGGGTGACATCGACCCCTACCCTCTGGTGTCGATCCGTGTACCTGCGGCACTGGCCCCTCATGTGCGGGGGCGGGCCAGCGTCGATCCCGCGACGGGATTCCTGATTCCCGCCATCGAAATCGATGACTTCACCGTGGCTCGGGGCATCATCAGAAGCAGTGAAGCCATCGGGATCGTGGCGCCGCGACAGATCGCAGCGGAACTCGCGAGCGGTGAATTTGCATTGCTGCGGCATCCGCGACCGTGGATTGCCCCGACCTACGGATTTATCCAGCGACGAGGCGTCAGTACCTCGACGGCAGCCGCGGCATTCAAGACGCTGGTGACCAATGCAGAGAAGCAGGCCCTGGTCGAAAATGAAGCGCTACTCGATCGCTACTTGCCGGCCTGAGTGGCTGCCGCGCTCGAGTCATGGAGCGTTTTCTCGTTCGCCTTCTCTTTAGCGTCGCTGCCCTTGGCGCGTAGGGGTAGATACAACGTGGGGAGGACGAACAGCGTAAACAGCGTGCCAATAAGCATACCGGCGGTGATGGTCAGGCCGATACTGAAGCGCGCGTTGGCGCCGGGACCCGACGCGATCAGCAATGGGAATACGCCCAGCACCGTCGCAAAGGTGGTCATAAGGATCGGTCGCAGACGCAACATAGCGGCCTGCAGTACGGCTTCGCGACGGGCCAGTCCCTGCTCTACCAGCTGGTTGGCGAATTCGACGATCAGGATGCCGTGTTTGGCGATCAGGCCGATCAGCGTGAGCAGACCAATCTGGGTGTAGATGTTGAGCGTCATCGCTCCCATGGCGATGGGTAGCAGGGCGCCGAAGATGGACAGGGGCACGGCGACCAGCACCACCATCGGGTCGCGGAAGCTGTTGAACTGTGCCGCCAGTACCAGAAAGATCAGTGTGAGCGAAAGTCCGAACAGCACCGGGAACGTGGCGCTCTCCTGGCGGTAGCGGCGTGACGTGCCCGTATAGCCGGCGCGGAAACCCCGGGGCGCGACTTCCTGAAGTTTGTTTTCAAGGAACGTGAGCCCATCGCTGAGGGTGTTGGGCGGCATCACCATGCCCTGCAGCGTAGTGGCATTAAGTTGCTGGTACTGGCTGAGCACATTGGGTTCAACGCGCACGTCCAGGCTGATCACGCTGGAAAGGGGTACCAGTCCGCCTTTGGCGGTACGCAGGTAGTATTTTTCAAGCTCACCCTGGGTGAGGCGGAAGTCCCGTCCAGCCTGAGGGATCACTTTGTAGCTGCGTCCGTCCCGGGTAAAACGATTGATTTCTGCCTCGCCCAGCATCATGGCCAGCGTGTTGGCGATGTCCCGCATCGAAATGCCCAGACGGGCGGCCAGCTCCCGGTCGATGTCGACGGCGATTTCGGGGCGATTGAAGTCCAGAGTCTGGTTGATAAAAATAAACAATCCGGACTCGCGCGCTGCCTGTACCAAAGCCTCGCCGACCTGTTCCACCCTGTCATAGCCCGCGGTAGAGGCAACGACAAAGCTCACGGGAAGGCCCGCATCTGAGCCGGGGAGGGCGGGAGTGCCGAAGCTGAACATCTCCATGCCGGCGATGCTGCCCAGCTTGCCCTGCAATTCCTGCTGTACCTCCTGCTGTGTGCGCTGGCGCTGGTCCCAGGGCACCAGGGACACGGCACCGAAGTTGTTGTCGGGTTGGGCCACCTGCCACGAGGAATAGACTTCGGGAATCTCGCGCCAGATCTCGACCACCTCATCGAGGAACTTGTTGATGTAATCGAGATTGGCATAGCTCGGTGCCGAGCCGACGATGTAGATCGATCCCGTATCTTCTTCGGGCGCGAGCTCTTTCTGGCTCACGAGAAACAGCAGCGGCAGGCTCAGCAAAATACCAGCGCCAAAGAGCAGCACCGCACCGCGGTTGTTCAGGCAGTGACCGAGTAGCCCTCCGTAGATCCGATTGAGAGCCGAGAAGCGTGTGTCCAGCCAGTTTGCAAAGCGCCCCTGATCATCGTGGGTTTGCAACAAGCGCGAGGCCATCATGGGGCTGAGAGTCAGGGCCACCACACCCGACACCAGCACCGCCCCCGCCAGCGTCAGGGCAAATTCGCTGAAGAGGGCGCCCGTGAGACCACCGATGAACGCGATAGGTGCATAGACTGCGGCGAGGGTCAGGGTCATGGCAATCACGGGCAGCGCCACTTCCCGGGCACCTTCCAGTGCGGCGGTCATGGGGCTCGCACCTTCCTCGATATGGCGATGCACATTCTCGACAACCACAATGGCGTCATCGACCACCAGACCAATCGCAATCACCATGGCCAGCAGCGTGAGCAGATTCAGCGAGAAGCCCATGGACAGGATGATGAACACCACGCCAATCAGGGACAGGGGGATGGCAACGAGGGGGATCAACACCACGCGCAGAGACCCCAGAAACAAAAAGATCACCAGAATCACGATGATCCCGGCCTCGAACAAAGTGCTGATCACCTCTTTGAGTGCCATGTCGATGGCAACGGAGCCATCCCAATCCAGGATCATTTCAAGGTCCGCTGGAAGGTTTGCTTCGAGCGCCGGTAGCGCCGCGTGCACCGCCTGCGACACCGCCAGGGGGTTGGCATCCGGGGCAGTCGATACCGACATGAATACCGTATCGATGCCGCTGCTGAATTGTCGCGACTGGTTGTTCTCGGCTTCCAGTTCTACGTCGGCAACGTCGCCAAGACGCACCTGGCGATCCGCATCCTGGCGAATTACCAGGGCGCGGAACTCATCGGGTGTCTGCATGCCCGTGACCGCATCCACCATGACGCGGACCCATTCGCCCTCGGTGGCGCCCGCCGTGGAAATAACGTTGTCGCGCACGATGGCCTGGTTGATGTCATTGGCGGTGATGCCGAGCGCCGCCATGCGTACGGGATCGAGCCATATGCGCATGGCCAGATAGCGACCGAAGATCCCCGCCTTGCCCACGCCTTCGATCGTAGCCAGCTCAGGTTGCACACTGCGCAGCAGATAGTCCGTGATCTGGTATGGCGTCATCTGGTCGCTGATAAAGGCCAGGTACATCATTGCATCGCCGCCGCTGGTCGTGGACACCACGGGGTCCTCCACATCCTGGGGCAGTTCATCGCGCGCTTCGTTGACCTTGGCGATGACTTCGGTGAGCACGTCGGAGGTGTTTTCGCCCAGGCGAACGTGAACCTCGATGGACGATACACCGGGATTGCTCGTGGAGGTGATGTACTCCACACCCCGAGCTCCGGCGATATTTACCTGCAGGGGCGTCGTGACAAAGCCCTGGATTGTGCGGGAATTCGCACCGGGGTACACCGTTGTCACAAAGATGACGCTGCGCTCGAGTTCCGGAAACTCCCGCAGCGTGACCTTGCTCAGGGACGCCAGACCTGCGATGAGGAGCAGGGCGCTGATGACGATCGCGAGTACCGGGCGGCGAATAAAGATGTCGGTGAAGCGCACGCTCAGAGCTCCAGCTCAGCGTCGATCTGCACCCGGGCTCCGCGATAGAGCTTGTTCTGTCCCGCGACAACGATCTGTTCGCCGTCGGCAATGCCATTTTCTATGACCACTTCGCCGTTACTCGCCCCCCGGGTGTGGACTACCCGGGGCGTGACAAAGAGGCCCTGGTCATCGCGCTCGATTACATACACCAGGTCGCCCTGGAGGGAGTACGTGACGGCGGTTTCCGGTACGAAAATCTGTCTGGACTCGCGATTGAGGTCAATGGTCAGGCGGGCAAACATGCCGGGAAGCAGTCCCTCACCCGCATCGATGCTACCCCGCAGCATGAGGTTTCGCGTGTTTTCGTCCACCTGTGAGTCCACCGCCTGAACTGTGCCGGGGAAGCTTCGGCCCGGATAGGCCGCCGTATGCAGTTGGATCTCGAGACCGGGTCGCATCAGTGGTGCGTAGCGATCAGGCACGGAAAAATCCACCTCGAGGCTCGATACATCCTGCAGGGTGACCAGCGCCGTACCGGGCTCCACGTAGTCGCCCAGGCGGATCTGGATGATGCCCAGTCGTCCCGCAAATGGCGCTGCGATGCGCTTGTTTTTTAGCACTGCGTCGATCTCTGCCAGTTCGGCCACCGCTGCGCGATAGTCCGCGCGAGACTGATCCAGCTGGCTCTGGGGTATGGAGTTTTCGCGAATCAGGCGCTGGTCGCGTTCGTACAGTCGTGCCGCCAGCGCCCGGCGCGCTTCCAGGCGCTCGCGGCTGGCGACTTCGTATTCCTCGTCAATGGTGAACAGGGCCTGGCCGGCTTCGACGGTGTCGCCAGAGCGGGCGAGTATCGCGGTGATATCTCCACTGGTCTCGGCGTTGAGCAAAATACCCTGCGCTGCCCGAACGGTGCCGACCGCATCTATGGTCTCACGCCACGGGCGTTCCTGGGCGAAGTCGGCGGCGATAGTGACGGGTGGAGGCGTGTAGTCCCCTCCGGCGAGCGCAGCGAAGCGTTGCTGAATATAGAACGCAGTCCCACCCAGCAGTACCAGCAGAAGAGCAATAGCGACAAGATAGGCGCGCAAGGCGAAATCCTTAAGCGGAGCTGTGAGCAAAAAAATGGATTCTAGGTGCTGGCATGGCGGAATGCACCTTTACGAACGGTGTTTTGGCGCGCCTAGCGGATTTTTCGGTTTACGTAAAGTTTACAGTGATTGTTCTTGGGTTATGCTGTGACAAATCGCGTGGACTCAAAGAGGTAGACATGTCGTCGCGGAAACTGAAAAAGCTCGAAAAACAGATGAACTCGGCGCGCAGCTATCGGGATTGGACCGAGGCGGCGATTGCTCACGACGAGGCCAGTGGTGCCAAGCGTTGGCGCACCATCGACCAGAGTCGTCAGTACGACTATGCCCAGATTCGTCTGCGCCTGGACCACTTGCGCAGTCTGCGTGTGCGCAATGATCACCAGGCTCTCATGTTCACCCTCAATGAGGGTATTCACGGCAACATGGGTGGCATGGGGCGTGCCTCGCTGTACCGACGAGCCAACTTCGGTACCAAGCAACTCATTGAGCAGTACATCGACGAAATCGACGATGCCCTGCGTTTTCTCGCGGATCTCGACGAAGACGTCATCGATATCCAGCAGAAAATGGACTTCTTTTATCGCGCCAATATCTGCTACGGCCGCTCCGCCCTGATGCTCAGCGGCGGTGGTGTGCTCGGCTTCTATCACCTCGGGGTCGTAAAAACGCTGTTGCAGCAGGGGTTGCTACCCAGGGTGATATCCGGGGCGAGCGCGGGGTCCCTGGTCGCGGGCACCGTGGGCACCCATACCAATGAAGAACTCGAAAAATTCTACGATCCTGCGAACGTGCATTTCGAGGCCGAGCGTGAAGCCAGCGTATTCAGCCGTATGTTTTTCGGGGCGAATCCGCAGATCGACGTCGGCGATCTGGAGCAGATCGTCGCACGCCTGATTCCGGACCTGACCTTCCAGGAAGCCTATGAAAAGACCGGGCGCCAGATCAGTATTACCGTAGCGCCCGCCGAGCCACACCAGCGGTCCCGTCTGCTCAATGCCATCACCTCACCCAACGTGTTCGTGCGTTCCGCCGTCATGGCATCCTGCGCGGTCCCGGGCGTGTTTCCGCCGGTCACGCTCATGGCGAGGAACGTGCATGGCGAGGCCCAGCCTTACCTGCCAACGCGGCGCTGGGTCGATGGCAGCATCGCCGACGACCTGCCCTCAAAACGCCTGACGCGGCTCTACAGCACCAACCACTACAT
>JAUIMF010000033.1 GCA_030433415.1 Gammaproteobacteria bacterium
GTGGGATAGGCCGTGATAAATGTTGGCTGCTCCAGGCGATGCTCCGCGGTCTTCTCGAAGATCTCGATCTGGATTTTGCCAAGGCCCCAGGCATCCTGCACCTCGATACCGAGGGACTCCGCCACCGAGGATGCGCACTCCCGCGACGCCAGGTCGCCAGAGTCCAGGTCGGGGTTGTAGGCCAGGATCGCCTCGAGCACCGTCATGCGGGCGAAGGGCTGCGAGAAATCGTACTCCTGCCCCTGATAGCTGATCACGGGGCTGCCCATCACGTCCTCGGCAAGGCCGCGCAGCATGCGCTCCGTGAGATCCATGGCGTCGTTGTAGTCCGCGTAGGCCCAGTAGTACTCGAGCATGGTGAACTCGGGATTGTGCCGCGTGGACAGACCCTCGTTGCGGAAGTTCCGGTTGATCTCGTAGACCCGCTCGAAGCCCCCCACCGTCAGGCGCTTGAGATAAAGCTCGGGCGCAATACGCAGGTACATGGTGAGGTCCAGCGCATTGTGATGCGTCACAAAGGGCTTGGCCGCGGCGCCGCCCGGGATCGGCTGCATCATCGGCGTCTCTACCTCCATAAAGCCCCGCTCGTCCATGAACTGGCGGATATAGCTGATGATGCGCGAGCGCGTGCGAAACACCTTGCGTGAGGATTCGTTGACGATCAGGTCCACATAGCGCTGGCGGTAACGCAGCTCCTGATCCGCCAGACCGTGGTACTTGTCCGGCAGAGGCCGCAGGGCCTTGGTGAGCAGGCGCGCCTCGGCCATGTTGATGTACAGGTCACCCTTGCCGGAACGCTGCAGCGTACCCTGGGCCGCAACGATGTCGCCCAGATCCCAGCTCTTGATATCTGCGAGGGTTTCGTCGTCCAGCCCCTTGCGATCCACATACAACTGGATCTGACCGTCGCCATCCTGAATCAGCAGAAACGCGCCGCGGTTGCGAATCAGGCGCCCCGCCACCGCAAATTGCTCGCCCCGCGATTCGAGCGTCGCCTTGTCGTCGTCAGCGTAATCCGCCTGCAACCGCCCCGCCGTCGCCGTGCGACGAAAATCATTGGGAAACGCGTTGCCGGTTTCGCGCAGGCTGGTGAGTTTGGCGCGGCGTTCCGCGATCAGCTTGTTCTCGTCTTCCAGCGTCGGTGTGGCGTCCGTGCGATCGTTCATGGTCGGGTCCTACAGGCCACTTTTCAGAGAGGCTTCAATAAAGGGGTCGATGGCGCCGTCGAGCACCGCCTGGGTATTGCTGGTTTCCACGTTGGTACGCAGGTCCTTGATGCGCGATGAATCGAGGACATAGGAGCGAATCTGGCTGCCCCAGCCGATATCCGCCTTGTTGTCTTCCATGGCCTGCTTTTCTTCGTTGCGTTTGAGCACTTCCATCTCGTAGAGCTTGGCGCGCAGCAGCTTCATGGCGTTGTCTTTGTTCTGGTGCTGGGAGCGCTCGGTCTGGCACTGCACCACAATGCCCGACGGGTTGTGCGTCAGGCGCACCGCCGAATCGGTCTTGTTCACGTGCTGGCCGCCCGCGCCGCTGGCCCGGTAGGTATCCACCCGCAGATCCGCAGGATTGATCTCGATCTCGATATTGTCGTCGATCTCTGGTGAGACAAATACCGAGGCAAAAGAGGTGTGACGCCGGTTACCCGAATCAAAGGGCGATTTGCGCACCAGGCGATGCACGCCGGTTTCGGTGCGCAGCCAGCCAAACGCGTATTCGCCCGAAAACTTGATCGTCGCGCTCTTGATGCCCGCCACGTCACCGCCCGAGGCTTCGATCAGCTCGGTAGAAAAACCGCGGGACTCACCCCAGCGCAGATACATCCGCAACAGCATTTCGGCCCAGTCCTGGGCCTCGGTACCACCGGAGCCGGCCTGAATATCGAGAAAGGCATTGTTGGCATCCATCTCGCCATTGAACATGCGCCGGAATTCGAGCTGTTCCAGCACCTTCAGGAGCGAGGCGATCTCTTCTTCGATGTCGGCGACCGCCGCCTCGTCATCCTCTTCTGCGGCCATCTCCAGCAGATCCATGGCATCCGATGCCCCGGCATCGAGGGTGTCGATGGAGCTGACAATGGATTCCAGCGACGAGCGCTCCCGCCCCAGTTCCTGGGCGCGGTCCGGATCGTCCCAGACGCTGGGTTCGGCGAGTTCGAGTTCTACTTCTGCCAGTCTTTCCCGTCGCTGATCGACGTCAAAGATACCCCCTAAGCACGTCCGTACGTGCTTCGATGTCCTTGAGGCTCTGTACCAGGGGATTGATCTCGAGCATGGGGGTTGTCCGTCCGAAAAAAAGGGCGCCATTCTACCGGAGACTTGGCGGTGCTTCGACCCATTCGAAGCGGCCTGGTGCACCAGAGGGGGCGCTCAGCCGAAACGATTCAGCAGGTAGCCGATGAGCATGACCTGGGGCACGGTCACCAGGGGCAGGCAGAGCGCGACGGCCCAGCTGCGGGCCGTGTCGCGGATGGACATGATTTCGGTGTAGTCCGTGGCGACACCCGCCATCAGAAACGTAAAGCTGTTCCCCGGCGCCGAGGCGCGATTCATCAGATCGGCGGCGATCGGTGTCGCGCCTTCGGAGCAGACCTCGATCACCGTGGCGGCAAGTAGCGTCAGCCACAGCCCCGCGACCGAGGCACCAAACCAGGTGGCATAGTTTTCTACCGGCACCAGAGCGCGCACCGCGGCGGCCAACAGCAGGCCAAAGAGTGCCCAGCGAATCACGACGCGGGAGCCACGCAGACCCTCGCCCAACAGCGCGAGGAACCCGGCGACAGAGAATTGCCATCCCGCCCGGTACTCGTCCCACTGCGCCTTCACCGACAGCTCAATGCTGATGTTCTCGCGCCAGGGGTTCGCAGGCAGCAGTTGCCGGTGCACCAGGGCATCGAATACCAGGCCCGTGATGATGCCGATGACCAGCGAAAGCAGGATGAATGCGAGGGTCCAGGTCACGCCGATCAGGCCGAAGAGAATGAGCGTCAGCGACAGCGAATTCCATGGGCTGGCCAGAAGAAAGGCCATGACCTGACCCGTCGACGCACCGCGCTCAAAAAGCTTCATACCGACGGCCAGAATGCCGTGGCTACACAGATCGAGGAACACGCCAGCGAGCGTGGCGCGGAACATGCCCCCAAGGCCAGCCTTGCGACCCAACACAGAGACCACGAGGTCCCGGGGCACATTGGCCAGCAGCCCCACAAAGATCACGCCCAGGGCGAGCCCCCACCACATGCGGGCAAACAGATCGGCGACCGAGTGCATGAACACAAGCGCCGGGTTGTCGTGCCCGTCGTGGGTAAACAGCAGATTGAGCAGCAGGCTGGCGGCCACCAACACCACGCAGGTCCAGAGAAACCAGTCCCGGCGCGCTGGTGTGGCACAGCAGCTGTCCGTCGCCGCCTGCGGGGCAGCACAGCAACTGTCATCACGCATTGAGTCAGCGGCGGCGGACTTCGATCCACAACAACTGCTGGCTTCGGGCTCCTGCGCTTTGGCTGCGTCCCCGGAACAACAGTCGCTCATCACCTCTCTCCCCGCATCAACTCACCCGTCGATCTAAGCGCGACGCCGCAGACGGGTCAAGGTACATCAATGGGCTCAGGCACATCGATCTGTTCGATCAGCAACTGTAACTTCGTCTCGCCCCGAAACTGATTGATATCGAGACGGTAAACCACCCGGATGCGCTGCACGCTCTGATCGGGCCAGCGCTCGGGGTCAACGTTGAAGGCAATGGCGTCGAGGTTTTGCGCCGACCCCTCGGGGCGAAGCATAAGCTTGAGGTGTCGCTCGCCGACGATACGTTGGGACACCACCGCGAATTCACCATCAAAAGCCGGTTCGGGAAAATGCTGCCCCCAGGGGCCGCCGTAGCGCAGCATGCCCGCCACCTCAAGGCTGAAGTCCTGGGCCTCGAGTCCGCCGTCGGTCTCTGTCACCGCTTCGAGACCACCAGGTGCGACGTCGGAAACCGCCGCCACAAAGGCTCGCTCAAAGTCAGCTAGGCGGTCCTCTTCCAGCGACAACCCCGCCGCCATCGCGTGGCCGCCAAAACGGTCGAGCAATCCCGGATTGCGCGCGGCAACGGTATCGAGCAGGTCGCGCAGGTGCAGCCCCGCGATGGAGCGTCCGGAGCCCTTGAGTTCGCCATCACCAACGCGGGCAAAGGCGATCACGGGTCGGTGGTAACGCTCTTTCACCCGCGACGCGAGAATTCCCACTACGCCCTGGTGCCAGCCTTCTTCGAACAGCACCAGTGCCGGCGGCACGTCTGCCAGCGCGTCAAAACGTGCCAAGGCATCCAGGGCCTGCGCCTGCATATCGCGCTCAATGCGCTGGCGCTCGCGATTCATGGTGTCGAGTTCCAGGGCCAGGGACCGGGCCCGCCGCGGATCATCACACAACAAACACTCGATACCCCGCGACATGTCATCCAGACGCCCCGCCGCGTTCAGGCGCGGGCCGGCGGCAAACCCCAGATCCGAGGCCACGCAGGTGCCCGCCTCGCGCCCAGCCACGGCCAGCAGCGCAGCGATACCGGGTCGGGCATTACCACGACGAATACGCTGCAAACCGGCTTCGACCAGAATGCGATTATTGCGATCGAGGGGGACAACATCGGCGACGGTGCCAAGGGCCACCAAATCCAGATACTTGCCCAGATGCAGCTCAGGCAGACCGTGCGACATAAACCAGTCCAGCTCTCGCAAGCGCCTGCGCAGGGCCATGAGCAGGTAGAACATCACGCCCACCCCCGCCAGCGCTTTACTGGGGAATTCACAATCAGGCAGGTTCGGGTTCAGGATCACCGCGGCGTCGGGCAACTGCGCACCGGGCAGGTGATGATCGGTCACCAGCACCTCGATACCCGCCGCATTCGCGGCGGCGACCCCCTCTACCGATGACACGCCATTGTCTACGGTCACAATGAGGTCAGGACTGCGTTCGCGCGCCAGCGCAACGATACCGGGCGTCAGACCATAACCATACTCAAAGCGGTTGGGGACCAGATAATCTACATGCAGCGCACCGCAGGCACGCAGCGCGTCCACCGCCAGCGCCGTACTGGTCGCGCCATCGGCGTCGAAGTCCCCCACCACAAGAATACGCTGGTCCATCTGCAACGCCTGTACCAGGCGCTCCACAGCCTCATCCATGCCGCGCAGCAAGTCCGGTGAATGCAGCGCCTGCAGCGAAAGATCGAGGTCGCCAGCGTCGAGCACGCCCCTGGCCGCATAGATGCGGGCAAGCAATGTGGGCAGGCCCTGAGGCAGCGTCGTCGGAACCGACCGCCGCTGGATTTCGCCAGCCGTAGCCAATCAGGCGCCCAGGTGCGTCGCCATAAACTGGCGCACGGCGGCGGCGTCATTGGGCAGCACTTCAAAGTGCTCCGGCAGATCGAACAGATTCGCCAGATGCGGCGGCAATGCGGGTTCGACACCCACGCCTGCGCGGGCGATGGCATCGGGGAACTTGGCGGGATGAGCCGTCGCCAGGGTCACCCACGGACCTGCAGTCGCAGCACCTGCCTGGGCGGCGACCACACCGATGGCGCTGTGGGGGTCAAGCAGGTAACCGGCGCGCGCATAGGTGTCGGCAATGCACTGCGTCGTCGCCTCATCGTCTACGCGACAGCTGTCGAAGCGCGTGCGGCAGTTCGCCATGGCCTGCTCCGAGAGGCTGATGTCGCCATCGTTGAAGGCCTCCATCAGTGTGGCGATGGCCGTGGGGTCACGCTGGTAGAGGTCGAACATCAGGCGCTCGAAGTTACTCGACACCGTGATATCCATGCTCGGTGACAGCGTGTGCTCCAGGGTCTGGCGCGCGTAGGTGCCACTGCTGAGCAGGCGATGCAACACATCGTTGGCATTCGTCGCAATCATCAGGCGCTGCACGGGCAGGCCCATCTGCGCGGCGAGATAACCCGCAAAAATGTCACCGAAGTTACCGGTCGGCACCGAATACGAAGCGGCGCGATGCGGCGCGCCCAGGGCAAGGCCCGCATAAAAGTAATAGACGATCTGGGCCATGATGCGGGCCCAGTTGATAGAGTTCACGGCAACCAGGCGGCGTCCATCGGGCAGAAAGCCCTGATCCCTAAACGCGGCCTTGACCATCGCCTGACAGTCATCAAAGTTCCCTTCGATCGCCAGGTTATGGATGGTGGGAGCACTCAGCGTCGTCATCTGGCGACGCTGAACATCGGACACCCGGCCATGGGGATGAAGAATAAAAATATCGATGTTTTCGCAGTGCTGGCAGCCCGCGATGGCTGCGGAGCCCGTATCGCCGGACGTCGCCCCCATGATGACCACCTTTTCGCCACGGCGCTGCAGCACCGCGTCCAGCAGGCGTCCCAGCAATTGCAGGGCGAAGTCCTTGAATGCGAGCGTCGGACCATGAAACAGCTCCAGCACCCACTGGTCATGCCCGAGCTGTACCAGCGGCGCCACGGCTTCGTGACGAAAAACGGCGTAGGTGTCTTCGATGATCGACTGCAACTCCTCGTCGCTGAACGCGTCAGCGACGAAGGGCGTGAGAATGCGCTGGGCAAGCGCCGGGTAATCCAGCGTTGCCATCGCCGCGATTTCGTCGGCCGTGAACGCCGGTAGCTGCTCGGGCACATATAGCCCGCCATCGGGAGCCAGACCCGTCAGCAGCACGTCTTCAAAGCCCAGCGCCGGCGCGTCGCCACGGGTACTGATATATCGCATGAATTCTTCCTCTCTACAGGCCCTGGCAAAGGACTCAGGGGCTATCAACCCGAATACCGTGCGGTGCGTCGCTCACCTCATCCATCGACCCGATGGCGGCCATGGCACGGCGCAGGTCACCCTCGCGGGCGGCATTGGTGAGCACCACGACTGATACCGTCTCGTCATTGCCCACCGGTGGCTTCTGGATCAGCGCTTCGATGCTGATGCCCTCAGCGCCAAGGCAGCTGGCGAGGCGCGACATGACGCCGGGTTTGTCCTGGGCCTTCAAACGCAGATACCAGGGGCAGCGCACTTCACTCATGGCCAGGGACGTTACCGGTTCCAGACTGGCAACGGGCACACCAAGAGAGCTGACGACATTGCCTCCCGCGCGGGCGATATCGATGATGTCGGCCACCACCGCAGACGCTGTCGGCAGGCGACCGGCGCCGGCGCCGGAGTACACCGTCGGCCCGGCGCAATCACCTTCGAGGCGCACCGCGTTCAGTACGCCATCCACGTTCGCCAGCAAGGCGTCATTGGGCAGTAGCGTGGGATGCACGCGCAGTTCCACACCCTGCTCGCTCGACCGGGCGATGCCGAGATGCTTGATTCGGTAGCCCAGTTCGCCGGCAAACTGAATGTCCTCGGGCGTAACGGTACCGATGCCCTCACAGTGCACGGAGGCAAAGTCCAGCGGCATGGCAAAGGCCATGGAAGCGAGAATCGTCAGTTTGTGAGCCGCATCAATGCCGTCGATGTCAAAGCTGGGATCCGCTTCGGCGTAGCCCAGTTCCTGAGCCTGCGCCAGCACGTCGTCAAAGGCGCGCTTGCCCGACTCCATCTCGGTGAGAATAAAGTTTCCCGTGCCATTGATAATGCCGCTGACACCCGACACGTGGTTTCCCGCCATGCCATCGCGCAGCGCCTTGAGAATGGGAATACCCCCGGCCACCGCGGCTTCGAACAGCAGACTCACACCCTTTGCCTCGGCCAGGGCCAGAAGTTCATTACCGTGCTCGGCAATCAGCGCCTTATTGGCTGTAACCACGGCCTTGCCGTTGTTAAGTGCAAGTTCCGTCAACTCCCGGGCCAGCGTTGTGCCGCCAATGCATTCGACCACCACATCCACGTCATCGGCCCGCGCCACCGCCAGCAGATCGCGTTCGACCGGCACATCCTGCACCGGGCAGTCATCACGATCCCGTCGCGCACCCACCCGCGTCAATACCACGGGACAACCGGCGCGCGCCTCCAAAAGTGCCGCCCGGGACTGGAGCATCTCGATGGTGCCACCGCCCACGGTGCCGTTGCCACATACGCCGATACGCAGTGCTGTCATGCTGATTCCTGTACTGTTTTTCTGAATTTTACTGCGTCGCGCAAAAAAGTCAGGCCGTGTTGTCGTTGCCGTCCTCGCGGAACATGCGCTTGATATTGCGGATCGCCTGACGC
Source organism: Gammaproteobacteria bacterium (assembly GCA_030433415.1). Taxonomy (GTDB): domain Bacteria; phylum Pseudomonadota; class Gammaproteobacteria; order Pseudomonadales; family Halieaceae; genus Congregibacter. The sequence goes on from JAUIMF010000033.1 coordinate 8,159, forward strand.
GTGCGGTGCTCGTTCTCGATGAGACCGAAGCGCACGTAGCCCTCACCGTATTCGCCAAAGCCGATACCTGGAGACACCGCCACCTGCGCGTCGTGCAGCAGCTTCTTCGAGAATTCCAGGGAACCCAGCTCGCGATACGCCTCAGGAATCTGAGCCCACACAAACATGGTCGCCTTGGGCGGCTCCACGGGCCATCCGGCGGCGTTCAGACCGCTGCAGAGTACGTCTCGGCGCGACTGGTACATCGCCGTAATCTCTGCAACGCAGGACTGATCGCCTTCGAGCGCGGCGATCGCGGCCACCTGGATGGGCGTGAACATGCCGTAGTCTAGGTAGGACTTCATGCGCGCCAGGGCGCCCACGAGCGTTTTGTTGCCGCAGCAGAAGCCGACGCGCCATCCCGGCATGTTGTAGCTTTTGGACATGCTGAAAAACTCGACCGCCACGTCCCGGGCTCCCTCTACCTGCAGGATCGAAGGTGCCTTGTAGCCGTCATAGCACAGGTCTGCGTAGGCGAGATCCTGCACCACCCAGATGCTGTGCTCCCGTGCGATGGCGATCACTTTTTCGAAAAAGGGCAGCTCCACACAGTGCGCGGTGGGGTTGGACGGAAAATTCAGCACCAGCATCTTGGGCTTGGGCCAGCTGTTGCGGATCGCGTTTTCGAGTTCCTGAAAAAACTCGTCTTCATCGCCCATGGGCACGTGGCGGATGTCGGCACCTGAGATGACGAACCCATAAGGGTGTATGGGATAGGAGGGATTCGGCACCAGAATCGCATCGCCGGGCCCCGTGGTGGCCAGCGCCAGGTGGGCGAGACCTTCCTTGGAACCCAGGGTCACAATGGCTTCGGTTTCTGAATCCAGCGCCACGTCGTAGCGCTCGCGGTACCAGTTGCAGATAGCGCGGCGCAGTCGGGGAATCCCCTTGGACTGGGAATAGCGGTGCGTGTCACCGCGTCGTGCGGTCTCAACGAGCTTGTCGACGATGTGCTCGGGCGTCGCCTGATCGGGGTTGCCCATGCCGAAATCGATGATGTCCTTACCCGCTGCCCTTGCCGCCTGTTTCAGGTCTCCAACAATACTGAATACATAGGGAGGGAGGCGCTGGATGCGCTGAAACTGCTCTTCCACGGGTCTGGATTCCGAAAAATGACTGATACGTTCACGGACGACGCAAAAGCTGTTCCGGGCTTGCGCACGCGGCCGCAGGAGGCACGGGACACTATAGCGACACCCCTCCCCTGTCAATCCGGATTGGGGTGCGGGTCAGTTCAGCCCCAGAACTTCCACCAGATCATCGGCGCTCCGATACCCGGGTATCATGTCGCCATTGGGCAGCACAATCGCGGGCGTACCCCGCACACCCACGGCCTGGCCCAGAGCAAACTGATCGGCGATGGGGTTACCGGGACAGACGTTCTCTTTGAGATCTTCGCGATTTTTCAGGCGCGTAAGCGTGTCCTGGCGATCGTCGGCACACCAGGCACTCGCCAGCTGACGGAATCCCGGGGAGCCGAGACCCTGACGTGGATAGGCCAGGTATCGCACCTCGACCCCACGACGATTGAGCTCGGGAACCTCCTTGTGCAATTTCTGGCAGTAAAAACACGACACATCGGTGAAGACCGTCAGGTGCCCACGCGTTTCGCCTTCGGCGGCAAATACGATTTGATTGTCCATCGGTACCGCAGCCACCGCCTCGCGGCGCTGCTCAGAGCGACGCTGCTCACCCAGATTGACGAAGCCCGCAGGGCCGACACTGTACATATCGCCAAGTATGAAAAAGGCGCCGTCACCCGTTGCATACACCACGGGCCCCTGCATCAATTGGACGCGGTACATGCCGGGGACTTCGCTGACTTCGATGGAGTCCACCTCCAGCCCCACGGACGGGTGGCCGAGGCTTTTGCGTAGCTGCGCCTCCACCTCTGCCGTCACCTCCGCTGCCAGCGACGTGACCGACAGAAGCGCGCTGCCCATCAGCACCAGACCATACCGAACCACCGCGCGAACCGGACCCCGAAACAACCAATCTGCCTGCATAAAATAATCCTTTTGCCGGCGCGAAGGGCGCCGTATTTGAATTCAGATCATACCAGTGCCGGAAGGTTCCCTCAGCCCCGGGGATGGTGCTGCGCGTGGAGATTCTGCAAGCGCTGACGCGCGACGTGCGTATAGATCTGCGTGGTGGACAGGTCGCTGTGGCCGAGCAGCAGTTGCACCACACGCAGGTCGGCGCCGTGGTTTACCAGATGCGTTGCGAACGCGTGGCGCAGCACATGGGGCGACAGGGGCGAGGTAATACCGGCAGCCTGGGCGTGCTTGCGAATACGATGCCAGAAGGTCTGGCGCGTCATGCAACGGCCCAGGCGGCTGGGAAACAAGACCTCCGAAGGTGCCTGCAGCAGGTCGTGGCGGGGCCCGGCGAGATAGCGCTGCAGCCAGTGCAGTGCTTCGTCACCCACCGGCACCAGACGCTCCTTGCCGCCCTTGCCCGACACCCGAACGACTCCCTGATTCAGACTCAGCTGCGGCAGCGTCAGGCCAACAAGCTCTGACACACGCAAACCGCAGGCGTAGAGCAGCTCGAGCATGCAGCGATCGCGAAAGCCAAGCACATCATCCAGATCCGGTGCGGCGAGCAGTGCTTCGACCTGTGCTTCTGAAAGGCTTTTGGGCAGCGGCCGCCCCAGCCGCGGACTGTCCAGATCCAGCGTGGGATCGTCAGATACCTCACCGCTGCGCAGCAGGTAACGGTAAAAGCCCCTCAGGCAAGACAGGGCCCGGGCGGCGGAGCGTGGCGAACGCCCCTTGCCATGCAGGCTGGCCAGATAATCCTGCAGATCGGCGCGCTGCAATTGGATAAGAGATATGCCGCGGCCACGGCACCAGCGATCACAGGCCTCCAGATCCCGCCGGTAGGCGGCCAGGCTGTTTTCACTCAGGCCTTTTTCCATCCACTGGGCGTCGAGGTAACGGGCAATAACAGGGTCGGTGGCCACGGCGGTCATGGGCGGAGCTTACCAGTCCGAGGCTGGCGGACGGACAAAAAAAACGGCCGCCACAGGGCGACCGTTCTTCAGGCAGGCACCGCGCAGATGCCGTGCGATGCTCAGTTGAGCTTTTCTTTGATGCGTGCGGACTTGCCGGAACGCTCGCGCAGGTAGTACAGCTTGGCCTGACGCACATCGCCGCGACGCTTCACGGTGATGGACTCCAGCAGCTTGGAGTAGGTCTGGAACGTACGCTCCACGCCCACACCGTGGGAGATCTTGCGTACGGTGAACGCAGAGTTCAGGCCGCGGTTGCGCTTGCCAATCACCACGCCTTCGTAGGCCTGCAGACGCTCACGGTTGCCTTCCTTTACCTTGACCTGGACCACCACGGTGTCACCGGGACCGAACTCGGGGAGTTCCTTGTCCATCTGCTCAGCTTCAAGCTGAGAAATAATCGAGTTGCTGCTCATCGTTTTGCTCCCGTACCCGGGACCGCCTCATACAGCGATCCCCGCTAAAAATTCTTTGTCACGTGCCGTCTTTGGCACCTTTCTCTTCGCGGTCACTGATGTACTCATCCAGCAACCCACGCTCTTCATCACTCAGCGGACCCCGCGCCTCCAGCAGGTCCGGGCGTCGCTCCCAGGTGCGTCCCAGGGACTGCTGCAAACGCCAGCGACTGATCGCCGCATGGTCGCCGCTGCGCAGCACCTCGGGCACCACCTGCCCCTCATACACCTCAGGTCGGGTGTAGTGAGGGCAATCCAGTAAACCGTCAGCGAAGGAGTCCTCCGCCGCGGAGTCTTCGTGCCCCAGCACGCCAGGCAGCAGGCGCGTTACCGCATCCACCACCACCAGGGCCGCGAGTTCACCACCGCTGAGCACGTAATCGCCAATGGACAACTCCTGGTCCACCGCCTCGCTCAACAGGCGCTCGTCGACTCCCTCGTATCGACCTGCCAGCAGCACCATACCCTCGCCCTCTGCCAGGGTCCGGGCCCGCTGGTCCGTCAGCCTTTCACCCTGGGGTGAAAGATAGATCACCGGAGCCGTAGCACCTGCAATCTCGCGACCGCGTTTGATCGCCGCCGCCAGGGGTTCGGGACGCATTACCATCCCGGGACCACCACCGTAGGGCCGACCATCCACGCTGCGGTGCCGATCGTGGGTAAAGTCCCGCGGATTCACCGCGTCCAGTACCAGCCGGCCATCGCGCACAGCGCGCCCCGTGACACCCACATCGCGCACAGCGCTGAGCATCTCGGGAAAAACCGTGATCAGGGCAACCCGCATCAGTCTTCGGGGTGCCAGTTCACCGTTATTCGCCCCTCGTCCCGCTCCACCGAAAGCACCACACTGCCCGGCAGGTAGGGAATCAGGCGCTGCCGGTCATCGACGGCACCCTCGCAATGCTTGAGCACCAGCACATCATTGGCGCCCGTCTCCAGCAGGTAATCCACCACCCCAAGGAGCAGGGATTGCCCTTCGAACTCTGTCCAGACCTGCAATCCCTGAAGTTGGTGCCAGTAGTAGTCACCGTCTGCCAAGTCCGGCAGGCAGGTACGCGGTACCCAGATCTCCAGGCCTTTCAGGCCTTCCGCAGCCGTGCGGTCATCGACGCCACGAATGCGCGCGATCAGCCCCTTTCCGTGGAGCTTTCCATCGACGATGTCGACGGGTTCAAATTCTTTACGCCGGCGAAGCTGCCAGCCACCAAAACCGAGTAAGTTCTCGACCGGGTCCGTCAGGGCATGAATCTTGACCCAGCCCTTGATGCCGTAAGCGCCGGTTATGGTGCCCGCCTGCAGCATCGCCTGATCACCGGGCACCGGGCCCGATGACGCCTCAGGCTGCGTCGGCTGTGCTTTGCTCCGCACCGCTGAGCAGCTTGGCAACGCGGGCAGACAGCTGAGCGCCCTGGCCCTGCCAGTAATCGATGCGCGCACGATCAACGCGCAGACGCTCTTCCTGACCCCGGGCTACGGGGTTGAAGAAGCCCACACGCTCGATGAAGCGACCGTCGCGGGAATTGCGGCTGTCCGTCACCGTCAGGTGGTAGAAAGGACGCTTTTTGGCGCCGCTGCGTGAAAGACGAATGGTAACCATGCCCTGTTTACTCTCTCCACTACGCAACCCGCCGACCCAGCCGTTATCGCCGGTGCAGCGGATTACCAACAAATTCAATGCCTTGGAAGCACTCCTGGACCAGCCAAGGAGATACCCCCGTCGAAAGGTGGCGCATCATACAGAAAAGCCACCGCCGCGAAAAGCCCCACGGCGAGGATTTTTTTCAGTACCGGCGGGTGCTTAGCGCCTTTGCGGACACCGTGCGTCCGTCAACGCATGGGCGGCAATCCACCACCTCCGGGAGGCATCATTCCACCGAGGCCGCGCATCATTTTTTCCATGCCGCCGCCCTTCATCTTTTTCATCATTTTCGCCATCTGCTTATGCTGTTTCAGCAGACGGTTCAGGTCCTGCACCTGGGTGCCCGAGCCCTGCGTAATGCGCCGCTTGCGCGAGCCCTGGATGATTTCGGGATTGCGTCTTTCCCGGGGAGTCATGGAATTGATCATCGCCTCCATGCGCGCAAAGGACTTGTTCTCGATCTGCGCCTGCGCCATCTGCGCCATACCGCCCATGCCCGGTAATTTGTCGAGCATGCTCGCCATGCCACCCATGTTGTTCATCTGCTGCAGCTGGTCCCGCAGGTCTTCAAGGTCAAACTTCTTACCCTTTTTGACCTTGCGCGCCAGGCGCTCGGCTTTGGCCTTGTCGACCTTCTGCTCAGCCTCTTCGATAAGCGAAAGGACGTCGCCCATACCCAGGATGCGCGACGCGAGGCGATCCGGATGAAACGGGTCGAGGGCTTCGGTCTTTTCTCCCACACCGAGAAACTTGATGGGCTTGCAAGTGATCTGACGGACAGAGAGCGCGGCCCCGCCACGGCTGTCAGCGTCCACCTTGGTGAGAATCACCCCGGTGAGAGGCAGCGCATCACCGAAGGCCTTGGCGGTGTTGGCCGCATCCTGGCCGGTCATGGCGTCGACAACAAACAGGGTCTCGATGGGTGTAACGGCTTTTTCGAGCTCTGCAATCTCGGCCATCATGGCCTCATCGACGGCGAGACGGCCGGCGGTATCGACGATCAGTACATCACTGAACTGGATGCGCGCGTGCTCCAGAGCTGCGTTGGCGATATCAACGGGTTTCTGATCCGGCGTCGATGGAAAAAAGTCCGCACCGACTTCACCGGCCAGCGTCTCAAGCTGCTTGATGGCCGCGGGCCGGTACACGTCCGCACTGACCACCGTGACTTTCTTTTTCTCACGCTCGCGCAGGTGCCGCGCCAGTTTCGCTGCCGAGGTGGTCTTACCTGCACCCTGCAGTCCCGCCAGCAGCACCACCGCAGGCGGTTTGGCGGAAAGGTTCAGACCTTCGCTGGACGCCCCCATGACAGCTTCGAGTTCCGCCTGGACGATCTTGAGGAAGGCCTGCCCGGGACTGAGGCTGCTCATCACCTCCTGGCCGAGGGCGCGCTGCTTGACCGCCTCGACAAAATTCTTGACCACTGGCAGCGCGACGTCCGCCTCCAGCAGCGCCATGCGGACTTCCCGCAGGGTCCCCTGGATATTGTCTTCGGTCAGGCGTGCCTTGCCCGTGATGGTGCGCAGGCTCTGGGTAAGGCGTTCGGACAGGCTCTGAAACATGAAACAGCTTTCCTCGACAGCCGCCAGCGAAACGGCGGAGCTATTGATTACGGGAGAACAAGACGGTACAAGGGAACGCAAGTATACGCTCGGCGGGGCCGGCCCCCAAATTCATGTCCATCGCTTTCATCGCCGTTATCTCGGCCCTGCTTTACCTCGCCGGCGCCGGAGTGCAACTGGCGAGCTCCCTTCAGGGCCGCACGGGTACAAATCGCAGCGTTCTGATCATCGCTTTCTTCGCCCTGGGCACCCACGTTTTTCTGGTTTGGCAAAACGTACTGGGTGGCGTTGGCGTGGATTTTGGCTTTTTCGCGCTGCTGTCTCTGGTGTTTCTCGCGGTCAACCTCGCCTGCCTGCTGGCCCTTGCAAGGCGCCCACTGCAGAATCTGCTGGCGGTGTTGTTCCCCCTGTCCGCCGTGGCGGTACTGGTCAGCACCCTCGGCCCGGACACACAGCAGGGGCAGGCACATATTCCCGTCGGTGTGGCACTACACGTTGGAAGCTCCATCGTCGCCTACTCGATTCTGACCCTCGCCGCAATCCAGGCGGCGCTGCTCGCAGCCCAGGACTGGCAACTTCGCCGCCATCAGTTCAGTGGTGTATTGCGGGCCCTGCCCCCGCTTCAACTCATGGAGAGCATGCTGTTCGAACTGCTCTGGGTGGGTGTTGTTGCCCTGACCCTGTCCATCGCCACGGGCTTCGTCTTCATGGAGGACATCTTTGCCCAGCACCTGGTTCACAAAACGGTGCTGAGCATGGCGGCGTGGGTTCTGTTTTCTCTGCTTCTGGCAGGTCATCATTTACTGGGCTGGCGCAGCCAGACGGCGGTGCGCCTGACCGTGAGCGGCTTCACGCTGCTCATGCTCGCCTTCTTTGGGTCAAAGCTCGTTTTGGAACTGGTATTGGAGCGAAGCTGAATTGAACGAAGCACCGCTGGGTCTTCTTTTTGCCGCGTTGGCGGCCCTGGTCCTGATGTCTGGATTCTTCTCGAGTTCCGAGACGGGCATGATGTCGCTGAATCGTTATCGCCTGAAACACCTGCGCAAGCAGAAGCACAAAGGTGCTGAACGCGCGAGCCGCCTGCTGGACCGTCCGGACCGGCTCATCGGCCTCATCCTGATTGGCAACAACCTCGTCAATATCGCCGCGTCGGCGATCGCCACGGTGATTGCCATACGCCTGTACGGCGATGCGGGCATCGTTATCGCAACTTTCCTGCTGACACTGGTCATTCTGATCTTTGCCGAAGTCACGCCGAAAACCATCGCGGCGCTCTACCCCGAACGCATCGCCTTTCCTGCCAGCGTCGTTTTGCTACCCCTGCTGAAGCTGCTGATGCCCATGGTCGCAACGGTCAACTGGATTACCAACGGTCTGCTGCGGCTGCTGGGCGTCAACCCGGAAATCACCGGCGAAGAGCGCGTATCCCGGGAAGAGCTGCGCACGATTGTGTCGGACCCTGGCGCGATGATTCCCCAGCGCCACCGCGGCATGCTGGTCAATATTCTGGATCTGGAGGGCATCTCGGTCGACGACATCCTGGTGCCACGCAATGAGTTCTACGGCATTGATCTGGATGACAGCGACGAGGTCATCATTGACCGTATCCAGAGCAGCAACCACACGCTGCTGCCCGTGTGGCGCGGCGACATCAACAACATTGAAGGCGTGCTGCACCTGCGCAATGCCGGTGGTGTGATCGAAGCTGGTCGCCTCGTGCGCGAAGCCCTGGGATCGGCCCTGGACAAGCCCTATTTCATTCCCGAAAGCACGCCGCTGCACACGCAGCTACGTAATTTCCAGCAAAAGAAAATGCGCCTTGCGATTGTCGTGGATGAGTATGGCGATGTGATCGGCCTGGTTGCGGTAGCCGATATTCTCGAAGAAATCGTCGGCGAATTTACCTCTAACCTGCATGACAGCGGCGACGATATTTTTCCCCAACGGGATGGCAGTTTTGTCATCGATGGCGGCGCCGGTGTGCGGGACGTCAACAAAGCCCTGGGCTGGCATCTGCCCACGGATGGTCCAAAAACCATTTCAGGGCTGGTACTGGAACACCTGGAATCGTTTCCTGATGGCAACGCGGGCCTGAAGATCGGTCGCTATGGCCTGGAAATCCTGGAACTCGAAGGCAATGTCGTAAGGGTTCTGCGGGGCCGGACCCTGAACGCGGCGCACTGATCGCTCACTGGAACTCCAATCCCGCGAGATCCGGCGCCAGGCGATAAACCGGGCAGGCCGAGACCGCCAGCTCACGCGCCTGCAGAGCCTGCTCCGCAAGCCCCAGCCAATAATAGAGAATGGCCGCCCGCAGTTGATGCGACGACGGCATGGTTGCCACATCCAGCTGCGCCAAACCCTCCTGAAAATGATCCCCCGGCGCGCCACCGCCAAGCGCGGCAATCGCTGCCCCGTAGTACAGGGCGAAAACATCGTCATTCGCCGTGACGAGCCCCTTGGCCCGATCCTGGGAAAACTCCACCAGCGCTTCCTCATAGCTGGCCAGGGCACGCTCCTCGTTTCCGGCCCGGCGGTAGGCGTCCCCCAGTTGGCCCCATTGCAGGTAAAGGCCGCCCCGCTCCCGATCAAATCGGGCCATGGCTCGTTCCATGGCATCCAGCGCTTCGGCGGGCCGGTGTCTGTACGTGGCAATCTGAAACATCGTTTCGAAGGCTATATACGACCGGTCATCGACCTGCAGAAGGCGTTGCGCATACTGCTGAGCATCATCCATACGGTTGTGGCAGAGACTCAGCAGGGCGCCATTAGCGAGACTCAGGGGGTGGGGAGCCCGATCATTAAGCGTCCGCAATACCGCCATCGCCTCATCCAATTCTCTGGCCAGGTAGTGGTAGTTGCTCAATTGCTGGTAGCCACGCCAGTAGTCGGGGTCCTGGGCAATGGCCTCACGAGCCATCGCCATCGCATCCTGCAACCTCAGCATCGCGGGCTCGGGGTTCTGTAGATAGCGCTGCATATGGAGTTCCGCCATACCCAGCTGACCTTCGATGTGACCCGGATGGCGCTCCAACAACGCCCCGTAGGCGACCTCTGCCGCGTCGAACTCGCCGTTGCGCAACCATCGATAGGCGTTTGCGGCAGCGACAAAAGGATGAGCTTCATCCAGCTCCCGCGCCTTCTCGCAGGCGATCTGCGCCGCCAGAAAATGGGACTTTTCATTACTGTGCCAGCCAATGGATGCGTGGATCAGGCACTGAAGAGCCAAACTGGTGGCGACGGGTTGCTTTACCTGTTCCAGCAGGGCACTGGCGTTTGCCATTTTGGTGGCATCGTAATAGTCCTCAACGAGCTGTCGTGCACGAACGATCAGTACAGCATCGGCACCCGGGTCCCCGACATTTCCGTCGTCAGCAGAAGCCAACGTCGCCAGGCGATCCGCGACATAGGTGCTCGCCTGTTTCAATTCATTGTCACTTAGCACCAGTGAGGCCAGCGGCAGCGTCCCCTCTCGCGTGAATCGCTCCACCTGCAGCAGGTGATATCGGCCCTCTTGAGTGGCGCTGAGTACCAGCACCTGGTCGACCTCGAAGCGTTCCAGCGCCCTGTGAAGTTCAAAATTTCCGTGCAACGCCTGGGGCAGCAGCGCCAGGCGGCGAGCGCCGGGGGCTCGCAGCAACTCGGTAACAAGGGGATACAGCGACTGCTCTTTGGGGTAAAGCAGGGTGTTGCGCGTCAGCGATAAGCTCGGTGGCGGAGAGTCATTGACGGCACCCTGTTGATAGAACAAAAACAGTCCGACCAGGCTCGTCGCCAGCACCATGAGTAATACAGGCCATCGCTCACGCGCCCAGGACAACGCGACGGAGCTACCTGGAGGAGCACCGTCCTCAGCATCCGACTGCCCGGATATGGCGTCGACCGCCTCGCCCTGACGCTCCACGTCCTCCTGACTGAGATACAGTGCATAGCTGTCCACCTGCAACGCCCGGGCGACCCGTTCCAACGACGCATATTCCACCTTCTGCTGTCGAAAGACTCGATTTACAAGGTCTCTGGGCGGCGTATCCAGCCCTTCAATGTCGGCCATGCGACGAGCAAGGTCCGCCTGGGACTTCAGGCCCGCCTCGCGCAGCGTCTTTTCGAGCTTTGGTCGCGACGCTCGCACACCGCGCTGGCGCGTGGCCGCCATACCTCCTCCCTAAGGAACATTTATCTGCTTTTTCAGTGTGTTGGCGCTTAACTCGCGCTAGCTACCGCTAGCTACCGACAGGTCCGGATGCGCCAGCAGTACCGATGCCTTGCAATGGAGACGCCTCGATACCGCCCCGGGCGGAGGCCGTGACATTCCCATCACGAACACCGTCACGAATCCCATCACGAACAAAGGAGAGACCCGTGAAAAAACACCTGACCCTGCTCCTCAGTGCTTCTTTGCTGACGGCCTGCGGCAATGACCCGTCGGACCCCAGCAAGAAAAATCTGATGGCCGCGATTGAAGCAGGCTACGCCGAAAACGACAACTTCCCGCACTGTTTTTTCCGTTACAACCTGCCCATTGAGGGTACCGGCATGCAACTGCAGATGGCGGGCCCCAAGGCCAAGCTCGACGCCCTCGCCCAGCTTGGACTGGTTAACCACGAGGTGAAAGGACCGAACACCGAGTTTACCCAGCGCCAGACCAAACATCGTTATACCCTGACCGAAGAAGGGGCCCGGCACTACCAGGAAGACAGGGGAATCTGTATCGGCGAGGCTCGCTTGCTGGACATCAGCGACCTGTCTGAACCCTTTGAAGAAAACGGCCGGACCTATATCACCGGAACTTACCACTGGACTCTGGATGTGCCCGAATGGGCAATGTCACCGGACTTCTACGACAACGACAAACTCGGCCCGGACCGCTACTACCTGAAGATCGACGAACTGGTGGAAGACGGTCAGTTTGAGGATTACTTCCGCCTGTCGCTGGGCGAAGATGGCTGGTCGTACTGACGCGCCTCGGCCTCCCGGCGCTTCTCGACGCGCGTCAGAATGGCGCGCTTCTTCTCTGGCGAGGCCATCATCCAGTCCGTGATTTCCCCGGCACTGCGATAACACCCGGTGCAGATGTCGTTTTCATCCAGAATGCAGATTGAGACGCAGGGAGACGACGGCTCAAGCTCGTCGACAGCGCCGGTCACGATGCGTCGACCGCCGTCAGCAGATTCCTGAAACGCGCGGCGTTACCGATGTAGTGGTCCGCGTTATGGGCCAGGCCGAGCTGCTGCTCCTCGCTCAGGGTTTTGCGCACTGCCGCAGGGGATCCCAGAACCAGGGAACCATCGGGGATCTCCATGCCTTCGGTAACCAGGGCGTTGGCTCCTATCAGGCAACCCCGGCCGATCTTCGCGCCATTGAGCACCACCGCGCCAATACCCACGAGGCTGCCATCCCCGATGGTGCAACCGTGGATCATGGCGTTGTGACCCACGGTGACGTTGGCGCCGATGCGCGCCGGAAACCCGGGGTCCGCGTGCACCACCGCGCCGTCCTGAATATTGGTGCCTGCACCGACCTCGATGTCTTCGACATCACCGCGCAGCACGCACGAAAACCAGACGCTGGCGTTTTCATGCAGGGTTACGCGCCCGATGACGGCGGCGTTCGGGGCGACGAAATGCCCGCCGCCAAGCAGCGTCGGGTGAGAGTCACCAAGGGAATAAAGCATCATAAGTTCCTTGTTGTGTCGTTCAGAGCAACGCGTCGCCCGCTCGCGTAGGAGCTACCCCGCCGCCTGCGCCGCATAGAAATCCGTCGCGAACGCATCCAGGCGATCTTCTTCGATGGCCCGGCGTATACCGCTCATGTGGTTCTGATAGTAGCGCAGGTTGTGCAGCGTATTGAGCTGCGAACCAAGAATCTCGTTACATTTGTCCAGGTGATGCAGATACGCGCGACTGAAGTTCGCACAGGTATAGCAGTCGCAGCTCTCATCCAGGGGACCGGTGTCGTGGCGGTGCCGCGCATTGCGGATCTTGATCACGCCCGTGGACGTGAACAGGTGGCCGTTGCGGGCATTGCGTGTGGGCATGACGCAGTCGAACATATCCACGCCGCGGCGCACGCCCTCCAGCAGGTCCGCCGGCGTGCCCACACCCATGAGGTAGCGCGGCCGATCGACGGGCATGTGCGGCTGAAGTCCCTCGAGTACGGCGAACATCTCGTCCTTGGGCTCACCGACCGAGAGACCGCCGATGGCATAACCATCGAAGCCAATATCCACAAGCCCGGCCAGGCTTTCGCGGCGCAGGTCTTCGTACATGCCGCCCTGCACAATGCCGAACAATGCCCCGGGATTGTCGCCGTGGGCCGCGCGACTGCGGGCCGCCCAGCGCAAAGACAGACGCATGGAATCCGCTGCTTCATCGCGGGTGGCGGGATACGGCGTGCACTCATCAAAGATCATGACAATGTCACTGCCCAGGTCCCGCTGAATCGCCATGGAGGTCTCGGGATCAAGGAACACCTTGGCACCGTCCACCGGCGACTGGAACGACACGCCCTCTTCGGTAATCCGGCGCATATCACCGAGGCTGAATACCTGAAAGCCACCCGAATCCGTGAGAATCGGCCCCTGCCACTGCATAAAGTCATGCAGATCGCCATGGGCCTTGATGACCTCAGTGCCGGGACGCAACCACAGGTGGAAGGTATTACCCAGAATAATCTGAGCGCCGATGGCCTCGATATCCCGGGGCAACACACCCTTGACGGTGCCGTAGGTTCCCACAGGCATAAACGCGGGAGTTTCGACGACCCCACGATCAAAATGCAGTCGTCCGCGGCGGGCACCGCGCTCGCCTTTCAATCGTTCAAAACGCATCAGTCTCTTACTCCCGCCGCCGGCGTCAGGAACATGGCATCGCCGTAGCTGAAAAATCGATAACGCAATTTCACCGCTTCGTCATACGCGTTGAGCATCGCATCGCGACCGGCAAAGGCGCTCACGAGCATCAGCAACGTCGACTCGGGAAGGTGAAAATTGGTGATCATGGCGTCCACGCAGTTGAACCGATAACCCGGGTAGATGAACAGCTGCGTATCGCCGACATAGGGTGCCAGATCGCCCTGGGCTGCGGCGGTCTCAAGGCTGCGAACCGCCGTAGTGCCTACCGCAACGACCCGTCCGCCGCGTTCACGGGTCTGGGCCACCGCATCGCACACGGCCTGCGAGACGTCCAGATACTCACGGTGCATCTCGTGATCACGGATATCGTCGCTGCGCACGGGCTGAAAAGTGCCCGCACCCACGTGGAGCGTGACGTACGCGCGCTGAATACCCAACTGCTCCAGGCGGGCGAGAAAGGCCTCGTCAAAGTGCAGCCCCGCCGTCGGCGCTGCGACGGCCCCGTCGCGCCGGGCAAACACGGTCTGGTAACGCTCTCGATCCGCTTCCTCGTCGTCCCGCTCAATATACGGAGGCAGCGGCATGTGACCCCAGCTCGCCAGCAGCGGAGCCAACGGCTCGTCACTGTGTATCGTGAACAGACTGCCCTCGCGCTCGCCCACCTGCAACTGCACGGTGGAGGGAGCCGCATCGGCATCAGCCGCAACAAACAGCAGTGACCCCGGCTTGGGCGACTTGCTCGCGCGCAGATGCACCAGGGCACTGGTCTCGCTCGTCAGACGTTCAATGAGCACCTCGACGCGCCCACCAGTCGCTTTTGCCGCGTAGAGCCTGGCGGGCAAGACGCGCGTGTCATTGAAAACCAGTAGATCACCGGGTGCGAGAAGGGCTTCCAGATCGCGAAATTGCCCGTGCCGCAGCTCGCCGGTCGCGCCATCAAGGCACAGCAGACGGCTGGCCGTACGCTCGTTGAGCGGTTGTTGGGCGATCAGTTCGTCGGGAAGCTGGTAGCTGAAATCGGAGCGCTGCATGACCGGGGGTCAAAAGTCGCGGGCGGGCCAGGGGGAGTCAATACAGCCCGGAGCATCGCGGGATGCTCCGGGGTTGGGGCGGTCAGGCGTCGTCGCCTTCCGTCGCTTCGTCACCGCCTTCCTCGGCGGCTTCTTCGCTAGAATCTTCACTGTCGGCCGGGGCTTCTTCTACCGCCTCGGGCTCCGGTGCGGAGGGTTCCGTCACCTTGATCAGTCCTTCGGCGAGCAGGATTTTCACCTTTTCTTCACCGTTGACGGGCTGTCGGGCCGCATTCTTGACCGCATAGCGCTCATCACCACGCTGGTAGATGCTGTATTCGGCCGTTTTTTTAACGAGTTTCATGCTCATGGATGGTCCTTTCTCACTTACGACGCCCCGCGCCGCGGCACGGGATGATACTCAGTTCAGACGGCAACTGCCGCGCGGCGGAGTGTACAGAATAGAAGGCGTCGCGCCCAGTGCGGAACATCACCGCGAAAACACCACTCGGTGACCTGAAGGCGATGCACGAAGACGCTGGCGGCGACAATTCCGGCGCTGCTATACTCCGCCGCCGCGCAATGCGGGTTCCATGCCGGAGTGGTGAAATTGGTAGACACAGGGGATTCAAAATAAGCAAGCTGTTTTGTATCCCAGGTAAAAATCTGTAAGCTTGCACTCAGTGCCAGAGTGATGAAATTGGTAGACATGGGAGATTCAAAATCTCCTGCCTGCAAGGGCGTGCCGGTTCGAGTCCGGCCTCTGGTACCATCCCTCCACTTTTTAAGCGCAACGGATTATTTTCCACCCCAGATCCTAGAAAAAGTCATGGGATACACCTGGGGTACAAGCTGAAACAACCTCCCTCAACTTTGAGTAATCCGGGCGGCCCCAATTTACAGGAACCAAATTTCCCGGGCCTCGCGGCACTCGCAACCTAACACCTAACGGCCGAAAAGTTTCTACTTTTTCGTAGCTGTCCCAAGGTGGTCCATGAAAGAAGCGGAGAACATAGAAGTACTTTTAAATCTATTGGTTAGGAGGAATGGCGAAGAGCTAGGGATTCGAATCTATAGATCTAGGTTGATGAACTTAACCAAATCTGCATTTCACTGAAAAGTTCATGCGAAGGCCCCATTTTTGAGACCAAAATTACGATTCCAGGAGAATTATCGCATTGACGACCCAGACCTTCCGAAAATGAGAACACTCATCTTTCGTACTTCAAAATTTTTTGCTGGTCCACCTAATGACGAACAGTCTTCAGCACCACTTTAACGCTATTCGCAGCCAATCTACTCTGGAGATTAACAACCAGTCCACAACGATAAGCAAAAACATTACTGTCGCGGACAGTGGAAAAC
This sequence comes from Gammaproteobacteria bacterium, assembly GCA_030433415.1. Classification (GTDB taxonomy): domain Bacteria; phylum Pseudomonadota; class Gammaproteobacteria; order Pseudomonadales; family Halieaceae; genus Congregibacter. Next base: position 24,092 of record JAUIMF010000033.1, read on the forward strand.
AGCAGGCCACCACCAGCATTACAACAATCAACTTTTTGTAGACCGCGGGAGAAGCTGCTGGCGGGAGCAGCCTGGGAATCTTTGTGGGACGAAGATTCTACCAAAGAAAAAAACCGCTTACGCACATGAAAATGACCGATACACAAGGAGCCAAATTCAACTTAAGAATCCAAACGCCTGGATCCCCCTTGTAATGGTGAAATGGACGCCACTAAATAACAGATTGGCATAGGTTCCTGCGATCTGGAAACGACCACAAGAGATCGGCTAATTGAACAATGCAAGCGCGAATTCAACAAACCCCTCGACATCCAGCGATCAATTCCTGCAGAGTAGAGGGGTTTTGGAAAGAAATATTTCCGTTATATGCCGTTTGTTTTTTACACTTTCTCACTCCCGGGGTCCACGTCCTGGATATTCGGATCAATGAGTAGCTCAAGGGCGTGATGGCGCGGGGCTGCCAGCGGCCCGGGAGTGCGACCTAGCAGGCTGTTGATTTTCTCGCCCGGAATTACTGGGCTGGATACAATACGCAAAACTATAAACCATTGAGGATATTGGTTCAGTGCGCGGTGAAGATGTTTTTCAGGAGTCCCTTTTCACAACGGTTCAGCTGGAATCGTTCGTCCCCGCGGATCACCCGCTGAGACCGATCAAAGCACTCCTCGATGAAGCGATGAAGAACCTGAACTGGCTCTTCAGCAGCATTTATTGTGACACTGGCCGGGAATCGATTCCGCCGGAACGGCTGATCAGAGCGCAGTTGCTCCAGGTGCTTTACAGTATCCGCAGCGAGCGGCAGTTGGTCGAGCAAATCAACTACAACTTGTTGTTCCGGTGGTTTGTCGGCTTAACGATAGATGACCCTGTCTGGAACCACTCCACTTTCAGTATCAACCGGGACCGGCTTCTGGAAAACGATGTGATTACGGAGTTGTTTGAAGAGGTCGTTGGGCTGGCCCGCAAACGCAAGCTGCTCTCAGACGAGCATTTCAGTGTCGATGGCACCCTGATTCAGGCTTGGGCCTCACAGAAGAGCTACCGCCGGAAGGATGATGACAACGAGCCTCCTGCGGGCACAGGCCGCAACAGTGAAGCGAATTTCCACGGGGAAAAGCGCAGTAACGCGACTCACGAATCAAAGACAGACTGCGATGCCCGGATGGCCAAGAAAGGCCCAGGTAAAGAAGCCAAACTCTCCTACATGGGCCATACCGTGATGGAGAACCGGAATGGACTGATTGTAAAAGCTGCGGCCAGTCTCGCCACCGGTAAGGCAGAACGAGAGGTGGCAGCAAACCTGTTGGCGGACCTGCCAAGCATGAAAAAGCGCACGGTCGGCGCAGACAAAAATTATGACACGGCAGGCTTCGTGGAAGATTGTCGTGCGATGAATATTACGCCCCATGTTGCCCGGAATGATAATCGTACGGGTGGCTCTGCGATCGATGGTCGCACCAGCCGACACATTGGTTACGAGATTAGCCAGCGGATTCGGAAGCGGGTGGAAGAACCCTTCGGTTGGGGTAAGTCAGTGGGAATGATCAGGCAAATCAAGGTGCGCGGCTTATCGAAGGTGAACAGCGTATTCATGATGACAATGATTGGCTGGAACCTGACTCGTATGAGGGCATTACAGGGATAGTCCGCCCAGATGGCGGAGAGGCCCTGCTACCAGGGCCTTCTATCGGAGAAAATGGGGTCTGAATTGCGAATTTAGACCGAAAATTCCAGTTTCAAACGTTCAATGCGTTCGAAACCGGGCAAAAATCAACAGCCTGCTAGGGCCTCCTGCGCCGCAGCAGCAGCGGCACCCGCCGCCGATCTGCAGTTACGACCCCGCGCACGCTCGGGAGTCGCTACGGACCGGGTCAGGACGCCGCCGTCATTGAATGATGCCGCAAGATAGGAGAACATCTAAGTGGGATTCTGGGGCTTGCTGGAAAGCGATTGAGGCCATGAGCAGAGAAAACTATCTTGTTCGCAGTGAGGTCCTGGCAAGTTTCGATGACCTGCTACAGGAGCTTGGCGCTGACCCCGAGCCATTTTACCACCGTGTAGGCCTGTCGGCAGAGTTACTGGCAAACCCGGACCATATGGTGCCCTGCGCCAACGTGTGCACTTTACTGGATATTACGGCAAAAGACCTGGGCTTGAATGATCTGGGCCTGATGGTGGGGGGCAATAGGAAGCCATATCACATTGGTGTGTTGTGGCCATTGATTGCTCACTCCCCCAACGTGGAACAGGCGTTAAAGTCAACGCTGAAGTACCTTCACTTGCACAACCGAGGCATATCCTGGCAATTGGACATTGAGGGGGATCGGGTATTACTCACTCGCACTGATAGGGTCGACAATAACGTGCCGACCTTTCAGTGGGCTGTCTACAGCACCTGCGCCATGTTAGTCGGAACGAAATCACTTTGCGGTCAGGGCTGGAGCCCCTCGTCAGTCGAATTTATTCACCCACCTCCAGTCGATTGTCATACATACAATCGATTTTTCGGCGTTAAAGTTGAGTTCAACCGGGAGTTCAATTGCATTACTTTCCCCGCCCTGGACTTGAACAGGGAAATTCCCGATCGCAACAGAAGAATTTATAACCAGATGGTCAAACAGATCCGGGCTCTGGAGGACCAGAACAAGTACGAAGAGGACTTTTGTTCGAAAATAAAATTACTGTTGGAACAACGCATACATACGGCGGATTGTAATCAAACCACTATAGCCAGGGCTCTGGAAATGCATCCCAAGACGCTACAACGAGAACTGAACTGTCGCGGAACCACCTTTCGCGAGTTGAAAGCGGAGGCGAGACTCGATATGGCAGAACGCTACCTGAAAGACTCCGAAATCCCGCTGACAACAGTAGCAGACATATTGGGTTTCAGCGAATTAAGCAGCTTCTCCCACGCATTCAAAGCCCGCCACCAGCTTTCACCATCCGAATGGCGAAACAAAACCAAATTCTGAAAGCTGTTAATCAGCCTCTGTTGTCAGCGGCGACAAAGTCCGCAACTCTCATAACTTGTAATAGCCAACCAACGGGCGGTCTAGGCACTTACTTCCGCGTCTTTCAACGCCTTTACCATTTCTCGAACTTCCTTCAGCAGGCGTTCAGTGTCGAAAACAACCCCGTCCTTGATGGTATAGCGTAGAGCGCGCACGCGCTCAACCTCTCCGCTCTTTCTATTTAGCCGCATTTGCCCCGTCCCGTACAACAACTTGAAGTTCGGTAGCGGGTTTTCATCCAGGACAAGAATATCGGCCTTCATTCCCACTCTGATCGTTCCTACTTTATCGTCGACACGTAACAGTTCAGCACCGTTTTTGGTGGCGGCTCGGACAACCTCCAGCGGGTGGAAGCCTGCTTCCTGCAACATCTCGAGGCCGCGTACATAACCGAAGCCGTTCAGGTTATAAATGAAACCCGCATCACTGCCCACCGTTACCCGGCCACCCCGATTTTTGAAATCATTGACGAATTGCATCCAGAGGTTGTAATTGTGTTTCCACTTCACTTCGTCAGCCGTGGTCCAGTCAAAAAAGTAGGAGCCGTGGATCCTGGTATTGGGTAGGAACATGCGATTCAAGGCGGGAAATACGTATTCACCATACCAAGGCCTCGAACTTACGGCATCTATGTCACGGTTGGCTTCATAAATTGAAAATGTCGGGTCCAGAGTTACGCCGGTAGCGAGCAGATTGTCGATTAGCCTGTTCCATTCCTCCGACCCTGGCTGGGACGATTGCGCCCACAAGTCACCAGCTTCGCCGAACCGGTCCTGTTCATTCGTATAATCGTAATCATAAGAGTAATTCTGCACCTGCCTGTCGTGGAACATAGCCTCGGGAAGTCCGTACCAGTGCTCGATGCTGGTATTGCCCCACTGGGCGGATTGCAGCGCGTCGACCTCGACCACGTTCAATTGCGGGTGGTGAAAAGCAGAAGTCATGCCCTGGGCCACAACCTCCTCGATTGCGGCTTTTACAAGTTCCTTGGCACCACCTATAAACTTGACGCCGTCGGCTCCGCGCTTCTTCACTTTCACCACCCATTCCCTGGCCTCCTCCGGCGAAGAAAGCAGACCTATTGGGAACAGGGCCATGACAACAAATCGCGGGGCCGCGATGCGGTTTGCTTCACTGAGGGCTTTATAATTGAGCGTGGAAGTCAGTCCTCCCAGGGACCCGGCATCACGCACCGTGGTGATACCGTGCGCGAGCCAAAGCTTCATTACATAATCTATCGAAGGAACCGGTCCGAAAAGACTGTGTAAGGCAACGTCGGTGTGCACGTGAACATCGATTAGGCCCGGCATAACAAATTTTCCTTGCGCCTGAATTTCACGAACAATCTTTTTCCCTTCAGTGGCACTCTTTCTGGACAGTGGAATACCCGCACCAAGCTCTTTGGTTCTAATGTTGGTAATCTCGCCGTTTTCTATGGTGATATCTACCGGACCATAAGGCGGCGCACCAGTACCATCTATAACCAGTACACCTCGCAGAACCAGAACGTCATAATCGACAACCGGCATTGGCGTGGCCGCGCCATAGTTAGTCGCGCCAGACGCGCTTATCGCACTAACCAGCTCATCACCGGGTTTCGCTGCCTGGGCGACCGCCAAAGAGGCGCTGATGGAGCAGAAGGTGAGCAGGAAAAAATAAAAGCAAATTCGCATTGGTGTAAGAACGAACGGCATGGAGTATCTATCTATCCTTTTGCTTGTTATAAGAGGACAGCTGTTTCCTATAGTTGGACCTTAGAGGAAGACATTTTTCAGGAATGTCTTGACTCTCACGTCAAGCGCAAACACGGCAATAGCGCAAGAATATACTTCTGGCACTTCGAGTTAACGTTCATCCGTGCAGGGCCATGATAACGAGAGGATGACACGATGCCGGTTTGGTCGAAGGGTTCCTAGCGGCCGGGAAAGCAGACCGGGTAGATCGAATCGTGATCAGGTAGCGGGCCGCAATACCTGGTGGGTGATACCTTGCACATAGCGTTCCGCCGCCTCGCGGAAACTCTCCATGTGCGGCGCACTCAGGTGGGCTCGGAGCGTGTCCATCGTTTCCCATGCCTCCACGAGAGTAATGGTATTTTTTCGGGGCCCTATCTGGGTGGGTAGCCCGGCATCGACGTCAACCAGGGGTTCGTATGACACACAGCCCTGCTCTGCTTTTACCTTTGGCACCGTCTCATTGAGGGCAAACAGAAAGTCGCCGAGGCAACCCGGCTTTAACTGCACTGTGGTCACTACCTGTATCATTCACCCTGCCCCCTTGGATGCCGGTACGTCCCTGGACCGATGTGTGCTCAGTATTTTTTGAAGTTGGCTTTGCGTTTTTCGGCAAAGGCGGCCATACCTTCGCGTTGATCGTCTGTACCAAACAACCCGTGAAACAAACGACGTTCGAGTTTTAAACCCGGTATGAGGGGCGTTTCCGCCTGCTGGTTCACTGCTTCCTTTCCAGCGATAACGGACAGTCGCGGGTTATTGGCGATCCTTGTCGCAATCTCGATCGACTCCTCCAGATGCCTGCCATCTTCCACGACCTTAGTGATCATGAGTGTCCGCTCGGCCTCGGCAGCGGTGATCGTGGCCCCACTCAGGACGTAATACATTGCCTTGGCTTTCCCCAGGGCGCGTGTCAGACGCGCGGGGCCACCGGCGCCTGGAATAACACCCAGTGCCACTTCAGGGAGTGCAAATATGGCCGTGGCGTCGGCAACGACGATATCGCACATAAGTGCGATCTCGGTACCAGCACCCAATGCAGCCCCATGCACAGCGGCAATCACAGGCTTGCGTAGTTCGGCGATCTTGTCCATGTAGGCACCCAGGTCGGTCAGAAAAGCACTCTCGAAATCCTCTGATGCAATCCACTTGAGGTCAGCGCCGGCACAGAATGCCCTGCCCCCGCCTGCTAGGACCATGCAGCCGATGCCGTGATCGGCATCGAACGCCATCAAGGCATCGGTAACTTCCCAGGCCACCTGTTCGTTGAGCGCGTTCAGTGCTTCAGGGCGGTTAATGGTGACGACACCGACGCCCCCCCTGCGCTCTACTGTCATGTACTCGTAATCAGTCACTGCAGACCCTCCTCTAGATAGCTGACTCAGGGATTCTTCTTTTTCACGTAAAGGACATGCTCGGCATAACATACGACTTCATCGTTCTGGTTGAGCGTCTCTTTCGCTTCGATGATCAGTCCGTGACCGGGCGCCTTGGGCGAGTCCTCCTTGGACTTGACGGTCACCTTGACCCTGATCGTGTCACCGGCAAACACCAGGTTGGGATAACGAATTTTGTTGTAGCCGTAGGACATTCCGTTGGGGTTAAGGCCCTCTGACTGGAGGCACAGACCGGTACTGATCGAGAAGGTCATATTTCCATGTGCGAAGGGCTTCTTGAACGACTGCGTGGCGCACCAAGCCGCATCGGTGTGATGGGGCATAAAATCCCCCGAGTGCATCGCGTGAAAAACGATGTCCGTTTCGGTAATGGTTCTGCCGCTGGTCTCGTAGAAATCGCCGATCTCGAAGTCTTCAAAAAGCTTGTGTTCATTTTCCATAGTATTTCTCACTGCTTGCATATTTCAATCTGTTCGGTCCCGGATTGCGGATTCAGCCTGACAGGCCCACCGCCCCGGCCTCTACCATCGCCTCGATATCTTCCTCGCTGTAGCCCAGCGCAGCCAGTTCAGTCAAGGTGTGCTCTCCGACAGCCGGCGGCTTCCGGGGTTTAACCTTTTCCGTACCTTCGCTCTGGATTTGCATGGGGCTGTCGACTGTGCGAATACCGTCTGCGCCCTCTACTTCCGGGAAGCAGCCATTGGCGATCATGTGTTCGTCCTGCGTACACTCCTCGGTAGTCTGCACCACGCTGAAGTTCACACCACAACTTTTCAGGCGTGCTTTCACCGTGGCAAGGTCATTTGCAGCTACATATTTCTGTAGCTGGTCAAAAAGCTCACGCTGATTCTTGAAACGTAGTTGCGGGGTGGAGAAGCGCTCGTCATTCTTGAGTTGATCTCCGCCGAATGCTGCGAGCAGGTTGCCGGCATTGTTTGGATTGATTTCCACAACCATGATGTAACGGCCGTCGGCGGTCCTGTAGCGTCCGCCGGCAATCGGGTTCGGCCAATCTTCAACGTGGAACTTCGGCATGGGCGGCACGCCGACTAGCGCCGCCTGCATCATGCAGGAGTTGGCCCAGAGACCATTGTTCATCAAAGACGTTGAAACCTCGGAACCATTGCCCGTACGCTCCCGGTGAAACAAGGCCCCCATGACAGCGCCAGCCAGGGTCGACGCGGTACCCAGGTCACCTAGGCCGACCGGCTGGGCCACCGGAGCGCCATCCCTGGGCCGCAATTCTTCCGCCACGCCAGTCCGGGCATACCACGCGGTTGCATCGAAGCCGGGATCGTCTTTATCAGAGCCGTTGAGGCCGAACCCGTTGATTGATGCAAAAATAATTTTCGGGTTGATTGCCTTGATATCCTCGTAGCTATGGTTTAGCGCCTTCTGAACAGGACGCGGGGAGTTGGTCAGGAAGACATCTGCCTCAGCGACCAGCTTATTTAGCACCGCCTGCGCCTCGGACTTTTTGAGGTTCAGCGCCACAGACTTCTTGGTGCGGTTCTGTATGAATGTGGTCCAGGGAATGTCGCTCGGTGGCAGACCGGGGGTCAGGTGACCGTAGCGCCAGGGGTCTCCGCTGAGCGGCTCAACCTTGATGACCTCCGCGCCGAGATCGGCGAGGATTACCGTCGCGTTGGGCCCTGCCGCCATGGAGGCGACTTCAATAACTTTTATACCGTCCAAAATTCCAGCCATCGTTTTCTCTCTCCCTGGGTATCGTCACGCTTGCTTTAATCAATAATCCGTTACGGTTTAGAACGTGGCGGATGCGATCCTTAACTATCTACCTACAACACCATCGCCGCCGCCATGGCACACAGTGTAGCCAGCACCGGAATCACTACGGTGATCATGCCGACATCTCTGTAGGCCTCCCTGTGGGTCAGGCCGGTGATGGACAACATGGCGACGATAGCGCCACAGTGCGGTAGCGAATCGAAGCCGCCACTGGTCATGGCGGCTATCCGGTGCACCGTTCCCGGTGCGATACCCATTTCCAGGTAAGCCGGAGCCATGGCCTGCATGAAAATCTGCAAGCCCCCGGAAGAAGACCCGGTAATCGCCGACACCACGCTAACCGAGGCAAACATGGACATCAGTGGCGGCAGCCCTGATTCCAGCATCAGCCGGGTGAAGCTCTCGAAACCCGCGGTGTGCGTCACCACGCCACCGAAGCCAATCACGGCTGCGGTATTGATCAACGGAAAGATGGCGTCGTTTACGCCCTGCCCCATCATTACCAGTGCATGCCTGCGCACCGGGCGGAACACGACTGCGGCCAACAGAGTTCCCATCAGCAGGGCAAAGCTCGGCCAGACGATGGGCTGGTCAACCGCGAAGCGGAGTAAGCGGAATGGCCACTCAGCAGAGGCCAGCGCTGTTTCATCAATCGACTGGGTGAGCAACCGGGGCAGGACGATCGTCAATAGCACCAGGCCGAGCGGCAGAATTGCAAGCTGCCAGGGGGGATACCCCTGGTCCCCCTCGCCCACACTCGACATCTGGTCCCTGGGTCCGGGCACGAAGTGCTCGCCATTTTCCGCAGCGAGAACCCGTTGGCGCTCGAGATACCACATGCCCCCTGCAAACATGATGACGGCACCCAGGATACCCAGTAATCCGCCGGCAAAAAGGTCGGTCTTCAGCGCCACTGCCGAAATCACGTTCTGCACAGACGGCGTTCCGGGTAATGCCGATAGGGTGAAGGTACCACCACCGAGGGCCAGCGCGGCACAGAACAGGCGTTTGGGTATATCGGCCTCCTGCAACAACCGCAGGCCCAAGGGATACATGGCAAAAATGACCACAAACACCACCACACCACCATAGGTCAGCGCCGCGCATGACAGCGTGGTAATCCACAGTGCCCGGTGCGCCCCCATGCGCGCCACCAGTGCCAGCGCGATACTGGCGGCCGCGTGGCTCTCACCCATGATGCGCCCGAACATGGCGCCGGCAATGAACAGCATGAAAAATTTACCGGCAAAGGTGAACGCACCCAGTGGACCAAAAGAGTAGTACTCAGTAATACCCTGGGCGATTGGCAGGCCGTTGGTAACAATCACCAGTAGCGAGCACAGCACGGCGGCAAATACGATTTCGACACCGCGCAGCGCCAGCCAGATCAGCAGCGCGACGCTGCCCAACAGACCGATGTACTCCATCCGCCCGGTCTCTTAGCGAGACAGTTCTTTTGCCAGAGGCCGGAGAAACCTGGTCAGTGGCGAGGAATTGACCGTTGAAAAGTATGCAATAACAATACCTTCTTCCGGCGAGACATACAGACCCTGACCAAACAGGCCACCTTTGAACATGCCGCCATCGGCAAAAACCGCATCCCACTGGCGCGAATTACCCAGGGGAGTTTCGCCAAGATAGGAAGAAAAGCGCTTGCCATCACCTTTCATAAACACGTCCTGATCATACTCCGGCGTGGCAATGCGTGCCATCGCCGCATCTGAGACAATCTGCCTGTCTGCCACCAGTGACCAGTAGGGTGTATATAACAGGCCGTAGCGGGCCAAATCGCGCAGACGCGAGGACACGACGCCATGCGCCAGGGCCATGCCATCCGGCGCCAGGTGCATCTGCAGGGCGCCCTCAGCACGGACGTGGGACCATACCCTGTCATCAAAGGCATCCGCCCAGGCCTGTCCGGTTACCCCCTCGGTAATGAACACCAG
>JAUIMF010000034.1 GCA_030433415.1 Gammaproteobacteria bacterium
GGTCGACAAGGCGCCCATCGCGTCAAAGAGACTGCTCATGGTCCAGTGCAATTCTTCGGCACCACCAGCAAACACCCGGTCCTGCTTGCCCATCTGGATCTGTTCCATCGCGTTGCCGATGCAGTGCGCGCTGGTGGAGCAGGCTGATGAAATGGAGTAGTTCACGCCGCGGATCTTGAACGGCGTGGCGAGACAGGCCGATACGGTGCTGCCCATGGTTTGCGTGACACGGTAGGGGCCGACACGACGCATACCCTTGTCGCGGAGAATATCGGCGGCTTCCGTCTGGCTCGCGGACGATGCGCCGCCTGAACCAGCGATGATGCCCGTGCGATCGTTGGAAACCTCAGCTTCCGTCAGCTGCGCGTCTGCAATGCACTGCTGCATGGCGACGTACGCGTACCCCGCTGCATCGGCCATGAAGCGCAGCTGTTTGCGATCAATATGCTCTTTAAAATCGATGACAGGCGCACCTGCGATATGTGAGCGCATGCCCATTTCGATCTGCTGTTCGTTGGTGCTGATGCCAGACCGGCCGGCGCGAAGCGATTCCAGCACCGTGTCACTGTCATTCCCCAGGCAGGACACAATGCCCAGGCCCGTTACTACAACCCGTCGTTCCATGGTTCAGAAGTTCTCCGTGGACTGGAACAGACCAACCCGGAGGTCCGTTGCGTGATAGATTTCTTCGCCATCTACAGCGACGACGCCGTCGGCGATGCCCATAACGAGCTTGCGCTCAATGACGCGCTTCATGTTGATGGTATAGGTGACCTTACTTGCTGAAGGCAGTATCTGGCCGGTGAACTTGACCTCGCCTGAGCCGAGCGCACGACCGCGGCCGGGATTGCCGCGCCAACCCAGAAAAAAGCCGACGAGTTGCCACATGGCATCGAGGCCAAGGCAGCCCGGCATGACCGGGTCGCCGGGGAAGTGGCAGGCAAAAAACCAGAGGTCCGGATGAATGTCCAGTTCGGCAATGATCTCACCCTTGCCATGGGCACCGCCCTCGGAACTGATATGCGTGATGCGGTCGAGCATGAGCATGTTGTCGACGGGCAGTTGCGCGTTGCCTGGGCCGAAAAGCTCGCCCATGCCACAGGCGACGAGTTCATCTTTGTTGTAACTGCTCTGGGGGTCCATGATGTCGTGGTGTCCGGTAGGTGATTGTTGTTCCGTCAGGAACATCGCAGGACTGTCGCGGGACTGTCGCGGGACTATGCTCCTGCCTTGTTTTCACGCTGTTCTTCAACCTGTGACGCGGTTCTCGTTTCGGCAAGTACCTGCGTCGCGTTATGCTGGGGGCGTAGCGTAATCCGTGCCCTGTCGTTGCCTCTTTGCGGCAGATCAATATGCTCGGCGACAGACCGATGCGCGGGACTGCCTCGCCCTGCGCCACGGCGCCGCGTAGTGTAATGCATGGGCGTCCTGAGTGCACCATGACGGCCGACGCTGGGCTTGTAACAAAGCAATGCGTACCATACAAAAATCATCGGGTGCGCCGGGGTAAAGATCATTGGGTCGGCACTCGGGATTCTCACGTTTATGACGGACTTTCGTTGCCGACATTTTACGACCAACTTAGTTACGACCAAGGTAGTTACGACCAAGGTAGTTACGACCAAGGTAGTTACGACCAAGGCTTATAGGATTTTTCCATGGTGACACCCGTTCTTCTCTCTGGTGGCGTGGGCAGCCGTTTGTGGCCCGTCTCCCGCGAGGCCTACCCGAAGCAGTTTCTGGCGCTGGCCAGTGAGTTGTCGATGTTGCAGGCGACGCTGGAACGCACCTCGGGCATGGATTGCACGGCACCGCTGGTGGTGTGCAACGATGAACACCGCTTTATGGTCGCTGAGCAGCTGCGTCAGCTGAATGTGGAGCCATCGGCGATCATACTCGAGCCCGAGGGTCGTAATACGGCACCGGCGGTGGCGCTGGCCGCCCTGAGCGCCGTGGCGAGCGACCCCGACGCCGTGCTGTTGGTGCTGCCCGCCGATCACGTAATCAGCGACGCCGCAGCCTTCACCGCTGCGGTAGAGCTCGGCCTCGCGGCCGCCCGAGACGGCGCCCTGATGACCTTTGGTGTGGTGCCTGATGCCCCCGAGACGGGCTATGGCTATCTGCGTCGCGGGGCTCAGCGAAGCGAGGGTCTCTACGAGCTGAACAGCTTCGTCGAAAAGCCGGATCAGCAGACAGCGCAGGCCTATCTTGAGAGCGGCGAATACCTGTGGAACAGCGGCATGTTCCTGCTCTCGGCACGCAGCTACCTCGAAGAACTCGAAAACCTGGCGCCTGACATGTACAACGCCTGTGTGGCGTCGATGAATGGCGCCGCCCGTGACCTGGACTTTCTGCGTCCCGAGCGCGAGGCGTTCCTGGCCTGCCCCTCTAACAGCATCGACTATGCGGTGATGGAAAAAACCCGGCGTGGTGCCGTGATTCCGCTGGATTGCGGATGGAGTGACGTCGGGGCCTGGTCCACGCTCTGGCAGGTCGCGGATCAGGATGAGCAGGGCAATGTAACCCTTGGGGATGTCATGCTTGAGGATTGCCGTGGCAGTTACCTGCGCAGCGAATCCCGTCTGATTGCCGCGACGGGTATCGACAACCTGATTGTTGTGGAGACCGCCGATGCGGTGTTGGTGGCCGACCGGGATCAGGTACAGAACGTCAAGACCATCGTCAATCGCCTCAAGGACGAGGGCCGCTCCGAGGCGACGCTGCATCAACGGGTTTACCGGCCATGGGGCAATTACGAATCTCTCATCGAGGGCGACCGATTCCAGGTCAAGCGCATCGTGGTCAACCCAGGCCAGACCTTGTCTCTGCAAATGCACCACCACCGCGCGGAGCACTGGATCGTCGTTCATGGCACCGCTGAAGTGACCTGTGAAGACAAGGTATTCACGCTCAGGGAAGATCAATCGACCTACATCCCGCTCGGGCACAAGCACCGCCTGGCCAATCCCGGCAAGATTCCCCTGGAGCTCATTGAAGTCCAGTCCGGCAGTTACCTGGGCGAGGACGATATAGTACGTTTTGAGGACGTCTACGGTCGCAGCGCCTGAGTCGTTTCAGTTTTACTCTCAACCGGAGGTATTTTCGTGATCAACAAGTGCATGTTTCCCGTCGCTGGCTATGGCACACGGTTCCTTCCCGCTACCAAGAGCATGCCCAAGGAGATGCTGCCGGTCGTGAACAAGCCCCTGGTGCAGTACGGGGTCGAAGAGGCGATTGAGGCCGGCATGACCACCTGTGCGTTTGTGACCGGTCGCGGCAAGCGTGCCATCGCGGATCACTTCGATATCAGCTACGAGCTTGAGCACCAGATTTCCGGTACCTCCAAAGAGGTCTATCTGGACAGCATTCGCAATGTACTCGACCAGGGCGTGTTCACCATGGTGCGCCAGCGAGAGATGAAAGGACTGGGTCACGCCATTCTGACCGGGGAGACGCTCGTGGGCCATGAGCCCTTTGGCGTTGTGCTGTCTGATGACCTGTGCATCAACGAAGGCCCCGGCGTGCTCGCCCAGATGGCCGAGCTCTATCGCCAGTTTCGTTGCTCCATCGTGGCGATCATGGAGGTTCCCGAAGACCAGGTGCACAAGTATGGCGTGATCGCGGGTGAATCTCTCAAGGACGGTATCTATCGCGTCGAGAAGATGGTCGAGAAGCCTGCGAAGGAGGATGCGCCGTCGAATCTCGCGATCATTGGACGCTACATCCTGACGCCCGATATCTTCGACATCATTCGCGAAACCCCTCCGGGGGCCAATGGCGAGGTGCAACTCACCGATGCGCTGCAGACCCAGGCGGAGCGCGGTTGCGTAATGGCGTACAAGTTCCAGGGGCAGCGCTTCGACTGCGGCAGCGTACCCGGCTTCGTCGAAGCAACCGATTACGTCTACAAGAATCTTTACCTGAAGGAGAGCTGAGTCTGAAATGGAGACCATTACCTGCTTCAAGGCCTACGATGTACGGGGCCGGGTTCCCGATCAGCTCAATGAAGATATTGCCCGGCGCATCGGGCGTGCCTATGCCGACGTCATCGGAGCCCGGCGCGTTGTGGTGGGGCACGATATTCGCCTGAGCAGTCCGGCGATCAAGGCCGCGCTCAGTGAAGGCCTGATGGAGCAGGGCGTCGACGTGTACGACATCGGCCTGTGTGGTACCGAAGAAATCTACTTCGCGACCAGTCACGCCGGCATGGACGGCGGTATCGCCGTCACGGCAAGTCACAACCCCAAGGATTACAACGGTATGAAGTTTGTCCGGGAGGGGTCACGCCCCATCTCCGGCGATACCGGGCTGTTCGACATCAAGGATCTGGCAGAGCGGAACGAATTCACGCCCGCCGCGCAGCGTGGCAGCCTGCACTCCCTGGATACGTCGGCGGCCTATGCGGAGCACCTGCTGTCCTATGTCGATGTGGCGGCCCTGAAGCCGATGAAAGTCGTTGTGGACGCCGGCAATGGGGGCGCGGGACGGGTGATTGATCTGCTCGAGCCGCATCTGCCCTTTACCTTTATCAAGTTGCATCACGAACCGGACGGCAACTTTCCCAACGGCGTACCGAATCCGCTGCTTGAAGACAATCGCGGTCCGACCATCGCCGCCGTACAGCAGCATCAGGCGGACATGGGTATTGCCTGGGATGGTGACTTTGATCGCTGCTTCTTCTTCGACGCCGAGGGCAACTTCATCGAGGGCTACTATGTGGTGGGCCTGCTTGCCGAGGCGTTTCTCAAGCGCTCCGCCGGCGAGGCCATCGTGCATGACCCCCGGCTGACCTGGAATACGGTCGCCATAGTCGAGGGACTTCAGGGCCGCGCTGTGCAGAGCAAAACGGGACATGCGTTCATCAAAGAGCGCATGCGCACCGAAAACGCCATCTATGGTGGCGAGATGAGCGCGCACCATTATTTTCGGGACTTTGCTTACTGCGACAGCGGCATGATTCCGTGGCTGCTTGTTGCGGGTCTCATGAGCGCCCGCGAGCAGTCCCTGGCGTCTCTTGTCGCGGAGCGTATGCGGGCGTTTCCCTGCAGCGGCGAGATCAACCGGTCCATCGAGGATCCCGGTGCGGTACTCGAGCGGGTAGAGGCGCAATATGGCGATGCGGCCGTGGCAGTAGAAAAGGTGGATGGCCTTAGCGTGGAGTTCGCCGATTGGCGCTTCAATCTGCGGCGCTCCAATACCGAGCCCGTAGTACGCCTTAACGTAGAGAGTCGCGGTGATCAGGCTCTGATGGAGCAGCGCACCGCGGAGCTGTTGGCACTTATCGACGCCTGATAGCGGTCCTTAATCAGTGGCGCCGCTCCACCGCCAGGTGGGCCAGATGCTCCAGGGCATCCCGCGCCGCAGATTTCGGCAGCGTCGCAAGGGCGGCGATCGCCGTGTCGCGGCATTGTTCCGCCGCTGCGCGCGTGTAATCGAGGCTGCCGCAGTCTCTCACCGCCTGCATGATGTCTGGCAGACGACTCCGTTCCTTGGCCCCGATGGCGTCGCGCACCAGTGCTGCCTGGGCTTGGGTGCCGTGAGCCATGACGTGGATGAGCGGTAGGGTGGGTTTGCCCTCGGCCAGATCGTCACCCACATTCTTGCCCGTAAGTTCCGGATCGCCCTCGTAATCCAGCAGATCGTCCACCAGCTGAAAGGCATTACCGATGTTGCGGCCACACTCGGCCAGCGCCGTGCCAGTTGCCGCGGGGGCGCCTGACAGCATCGCCGCACCTTCGCAGGCGGCGGCAAACAATACCGCGGTCTTGCGGTTGATCACGTCGTAATACTGCGCTTCGGAGGTAGAGGGATCACCAGCGCGCACCAATTGCAGCACCTCGCCCTCGGCAATTGTGTTGGTGGTGTCGGCCATCATCTTCAGCAGGTCGTGGTTGTTCAGGGCGACCATCAGCTGGAATGCGCGGGTGTAGAGAAAGTCGCCCACCAATACGCTGGGAGCATTGCCAAACGCACTGTTCGCCGTGGGGCGTCCACGGCGCAGTTCCGACACATCCACCACGTCATCGTGTAGCAGCGTGGCGGTGTGGATGAACTCAATGACAGCGGCGAACTGGACCTGAGCCTGACTGACGGGCCCGAGGGCGGCGCTGCACAGCAGCGCGAGCATGGGGCGCAGGCGTTTGCCGCCGGCGTCCACAATGTACTGGCCGACGTTTTCGACCATGTCGACGTCGGAGCGCAGTTGCTCGATGATCACGGCATTGACCGCGTCGAGCTCAGCGCTGACGACGGCGCGGACTTGTTCCATGGTGACGATGATCCGGCCCGGGAAAACGGTCGCGCATGCTAGTTGGGGCCTCCCGGAGGTGTCAAGTTGCTGCCGAGGGCCTTCATGCGTGCGGTGTCGAAATTGTCGCCATAGGAGCGGCGTCGGGCGACTTTTTCGTACAGGCGGCTTTTTCGTACAGGCGGCTTTTTCGTACTTGAGATGGTTCGGCAAATCCATTAAAATCGCGCGCCGCTCTGCCCCTGCTCCATCTGGGCAGGGTGGATTTTCTGGAATCCCATGGGATTCCCCTGTGCCTGTCCCTGCCCACGGCTCATGCCGTGTCTGGAACCTGTCTGCGGGAAGGCGAACAATGGAGAGAAGAGATGTACGCAGTAATCGAGAGTGGCGGCAAGCAGCACCGCGTCGCCGAGGGTGAGTCCCTCAAACTGGAAAAAATTGAAGCGGCTACAGGCGAGACGGTGGAGTTTGATCGTGTGCTCATGGTCGGCGGTGATGACATCCGAGTCGGTACGCCGCTCGTAGAGGGTGCCAAGGTCACGGCGGAAGTTGTCGACCACGGCCGTCACAAGAAGATCCGCATCGTCAAATTCAACCGGCGCAAGCACCACCGCAAAGAGACGGGGCACCGTCAGTGGTACACGGAAGTGCGCATCACCGGCATCAGCGCCTGAGGAGTAGAGACACATGGCACACAAAAAAGCAGGCGGTAGTACTCGTAACGGACGCGATTCCGAAAGCAAACGCCTTGGTGTGAAGCGCTATGGCGGTCAGCAGGTGCAGGCGGGCAATATTCTGGTCCGTCAGCGCGGTACGCGCTTCCACGCGGGCGAAAACGTACGCGTCGGTCGTGACCACACGCTTTTCGCAACGTCTGACGGCAAGGTGGAATTCCTGACTCGCGGCGCCAAGAACCGTACTTTTGTACGCGTAGTCAGCGCCTGAGCCGAGCACGGATTTTTACCGCCGGTTGACGCCGCGGGCGGCCAGCCTCGCCCCCGGCCTCACAGGTCGCGAAACGCGGTTCGAATGAGTCGCGGTTGATCAAAAAGCCCCGTCCCTGACGGGGCTTTTTGCGTCACGGGATCGGCCAATGGCGCGAAGTAATCCTGCCGGTAAAGCGGCCCCAGACGTTAGAATGCGAACATGAAATTTGTAGATGAAGCCAGCATACGGGTTTTCGCCGGCAAGGGTGGCAATGGCTGCCTGAGCTTCCGGCGCGAGAAGTATGTGGCTCGCGGTGGACCCGACGGGGGTGACGGCGGCGATGGGGGCAGCGTATTCCTGCTCGCTGAGGAGTCGCTCAACACCATGGTGGACTACCGCTTCCAGCGACACTATCGCGCCGAGAACGGTCAGGCGGGACGCGGGCGAAACTGCACCGGTGCCTCGGGCAACGATCTTGTACTGCCCGTACCCGTGGGTACCAGTGTGCTGGACGAAGACACGGGCGAACTGCTCGGGGAGCTGCTGGCAGCGGGTGACCGGTTGCTCGTGGCCCAGGGCGGTTTTCACGGTCTGGGTAATACACGCTTTAAATCCTCCACGAATCGTGCGCCGCGGCAGACGACGCCGGGCAGCGAAGGCGAGCAACGGGCACTGAAGCTCGAACTGAACGTACTCGCCGATGTCGGCTTGCTCGGCTTGCCCAATGCGGGCAAGTCCACGTTTATTCGCGCCGTGTCCGCCGCCAGACCCCGCGTGGCCGACTACCCGTTCACAACGCTGGTGCCCCAACTCGGCGTCGTCAAGGTCGATGCCCTGCGTAGCTTTGTAGTGGCTGATATTCCGGGGCTCATAGAAGGTGCCTCCGATGGCGCCGGTCTCGGCGTTCGATTCTTGAAGCACCTCACCCGCAATCGTGTACTCCTGCATCTGGTGGACCTGGCTCCGATGGATGGTTCGGATCCGGCGGATGCGGCCATCGCCATCAGCCGTGAGCTGGAGCATTTCAGTCCCACGCTGGCAGCGCGGGAGCGCTGGCTGGTGCTGAACAAGGCGGATTTGCTGGATGCGGACGAAGCGGCGGAGGTGCGCCGCCGGGTGATAGCGGCGCTCGCCTGGGATGGCCCTGTCTATACCGTATCGGCGATCGCTGCCGAGGGTACCGAGCGACTCTGCCAGGACTTAATGATCTATCTCGAAACGTGTCGTTCTGCCGAAGAGGATCCCGAGGTGCTCGAGGCGGAGCGCGATGCCCAGCGGGCGATGCAGCGCGAAGCACGCGAGCGTATCGACGACCTGCGCCGGCGCCGTCGCGCAGCCCGCGAGGACGATGAAGACGAGGACGATGACGACGACTACGACGTCGAGGTGGAGTACGCCCCGTGACGGACTCCCGGGCCTGGGTCGGCAAATGTCGGCGGTGGGTAATCAAGGTCGGTAGTGCACTGCTCACGGATGATGGGAGCAGCATCAATGACGGTATCATCGCCAGTCTCGCAGACCAGCTATGCCTGCTACGGCAGCAGGGTCACGAGGTGCTGCTGGTGAGCAGTGGTGCGGTCGCGGCGGGACTATTACGTCTGGGTGATACGGCTCGCCCCACGGATCTGCACGAATTGCAGGCTGCAGCCGCCGTGGGTCAGTCGGCGTTGCTGCGCCGTTACGAAGAGGCTTTTGCTGCCCGGGGTGTGCTCACGGCCCAGGTGCTCCTCGGGCACGATGATGTCGAGGCCCGGGATCGCTACCTCAATGCCCGGGGCACGCTTAAAACACTGCTGTCGCGCGGTGTGATTCCGATCATCAACGAGAACGACACCGTGGTGACGGACGAAATCCGCTTTGGCGACAACGATACCCTCGCAGCGCTGGTCGCCAATCTGGTAGACGCCGATGTGCTGGTGCTGCTCACGGATCAGGCGGGTCTCTTCGACGGTGATCCGCGCCTGGCGTCCAATGTCCGCCTGATTGACCACGCTCGGGCCAGCGATCGACAGCTGGACGCCATGGTAGGTGACGGGGGGCGGCTCGGGCGGGGAGGCATGGTGACCAAGCTTCGCGCGGCGCGTCTGGCGGCTCGCTCGGGCACCGAAACCCTGATTGCCTCGGGTGCCGAAAATCAGGTGCTTCAGCGTCTGGAGGCCGGCGAAGCATTGGGTACCTGGCTCGAGAGCGGCGACGCGCCTGAGAACGCTCGCCGCCAGTGGCTGGCCAGTCTCGTTACGGCCCGTGGCGAAGTCGAGTTGGATGACGGCGCCGTCGCTGTGCTCCGCGAGTCGGGTCGCAGCCTGCTTCCCGTGGGTGTACGCGCGGTGAGTGGCGGCTTTGTTCGGGGGGATGTCGTGCTTTGCCGCGACACTGCCGGGCGGGAAGTGGCACGGGGTCTGAGTAATTATTCCGCGCAGGAGACGCAGCAGATCATGGGGCGCAGCTCCTCGGAAATCGCCGTAGTGCTTGGCTACGGGGGTGAGGCGGAGCTGATTCACCGGGATAACCTGGTGTTGCTCTGATGGGGTCGCTGACGCTATTGCTGTGCTACGCCGGGGCGCTGGTAGGGGCTTCCCTCGCGGGTGGAGCACTGCCCCGGCTTTTCGCCATGACGCACACGCGCACGCAGCTGGCCATGAGTCTCGTGTCGGGGCTGATGCTGGGTATCGCGTTCTTCCATCTGCTGCCCCATGCGGTGCTGGCGCTGGAGTCGGCTCGCGGTCTCAACGGGGCTATGGTCTGGGTCATGCTGGGCCTGGTGATCATGCTGTTGTTGCTGCGTATGCTGCATTTTCATCAGCCGGACTATGCGCTGGACGTGTCACACTGCGGTCATGAGCACCACGATCATGAGCACCACGATCATGGGCACATTGATGCTGGCATGAAGCTGCCGACGGCCCGCGCTGGCTGGCGTGGTGTGCTCATCGGTCTGGGGTTTCACGCGATCATCGATGGTATTGCGCTGGGGGCCGCGGTGCTCGCTGTACCCCACGGCCACCAGGAGGGTTTGCTGGCGTTCGGTGTGTTCCTGGCCATCCTGCTGCACAAACCGCTGGATGCGATGTCGATCACTGCACTCATGAAGTCCGGCGGCGTCAGCGAGCGCGACCAGCGTCGAATAAATTGGGCGTTCGCTCTGATCTGCCCCGTCGCCGCCCTGACGTTCTATGCCTGGGCAATGGCGCTGGGAGACGTCAGTACCAGCTTTGTGGCGCCGGCGCTGGCATTTTCCGCCGGGGCGTTCATCTGCATCGCCCTGAGTGATCTGTTGCCCGAGGTGCAGTTCCACTCCCACGATCGCGTGAAGCTGACCCTGGTGTTTCTGGTGGGGATCAGCCTCGCCTATCTGCTCGCCAGCAGCGACACGGGCCACAGCCATCCTGTGGCAAGCGCCGCGGTTTCAGCCGTCGAGTAGCTCGCGTCGTAGCCGCGCGAGTTCCGCCGTATTGCCATCGGCGCGCCCAGGCCTGGTGAGCCAGGGGGTGATGTGCGCGTCGATGAGTTCTGTCAGAAAGTCCAGGTGCGCGTCACCATCGTTGAGGCAGGGAATGTATTCGTAGCGTTCCCCTCCCGCGTCGAGAAAATAATCCCGGTTCTCAACGCCGATCTCTTCCAGCGTTTCAAGACAGTCCGCTGAGAAACCCGGGCACACCACCTGCACGGATCGGGTGCCATTGGTGGCGAGCTCTTTGAGCGTCTCATCTGTATAGGGTCTGAGCCACTCTTCGCGACCAAAGCGGGACTGAAAACTACTCAGATAAGCGTCTTCCGTCAGCCCCAGTTCAGCGGCGACGAGGCGCGATGTCTTAAGACACTGGCAATGGTAGGGGTCGCCCTCATCCAGATAGCGTCGGGGTTCTCCGTGGTACGAGAACAGCAGCTTGTCGGCTCGACCCCGCTCGTCCCAGTGCCTGCGAATGCTGTCGGCAAGAGCGCTGATATAGCCTGGCTCATCGTGGTAGCTGGCGACAAACTGAAAATCCGGCAACCAGCGGCGTTGGCAGAGATCCGCTGCCACTGCATCGAAGGTCGAGCCGCCGGTGGGGCCGCTGTACTGCGGGTAGAGAGGCAGTACCATCAGCTGTCGCGCGCCACGGCGGATCAGCGCTTCGATGCCTTCTGCTATTGACGGCGTACCGTAACGCATGGCGAATTCTACGGCGATGGCATCACCATGACGCTGCTTCAAGCGCGTTGCCAGTCCCCGACACTGGTTGCGGGTATGAATAAGGAGTGGAGAACCCTCATCGGTCCAGACGGTCTGGTACGCCGCCGCTGAACGCGCCGGGCGCACATTGAGAATGACGCCGTTGAGGATCAGCCACCACAGCAGTCGTGGAACTTCGACTACCCGGGGATCCGAAAGAAACTCCTTCAGATAGCGGCGCAGGGCCGGTTTTTGCGGCGCATCGGGCGTTCCCAGGTTGGTGACGAGAATCCCGATGGTGGCGGCTTCGCTGTGGTCAAAATCGGGGCGGCCCTGATATTTCATGGTAAGCACTGCGCTTCCTGCGATCGATGATGCATTGTAACCCGCGGCGACCATGGCTCGCGTGAGAGAGCGTACGTTGAGTTTCCGTCGCTGGATTCAATCGCTTTATCGTTCAGTCACCGCACTTCACCGAAAGGCTGTTTCGCCATCGGGACCTGTGACCTACCTTGGGAACCGTGGACGGGTCGTCAACCGCGATCACCACGCAGGACTCAGGCCCCGGTATTAACGACAACGCTTTTTGGAGAATGACCATGAAATCACTTCAACGTAACACTCTCGCCGCCGCCGCTTTCTGCGCAGTTGCGGGCATCGCTTTTCAGGCCCACGCTGGAGGTGTCACCGAGGTTGTGACCAGCAGCGCCCGCGCACCCCAACAGCAGGCCGTCAGCTATGCAGATCTTGACCTCAGTTCCGCCAAGGGCCAGGAAGTCCTCTACTTCCGCTTGAGCCGCGCGGCAGAGGCGGTCTGCGGTTCTGATGATATCCGCGTGACCGGCAGCGTCTCGCAGGCGACGCGCAATGCCAACTGTCGTGAAGAAGCCCTGTCCCGGGCCCTGTCCCAGGTACACAGCACGGCGGTAGCCAGCGCCAACTGATTTACGAGGTTCCCGCAACCCCTGGCGGAAACGCCGGGAGGTCGGTCCCCGCCGGCCTCCCGGTTATCTCGTTCGTTGACGGGCGTCATCACGCCGTCACTTTAGCTTTATAGTGTGACCCATTCTGTTTCGGAGGATGGGCCATGCCATTTTCACGTCGCGATCTTCTGCGTTACTCCCTGGCGCTCGGCAGCACGATTACGGTCTCTACCACCCTGAGCGGGTGCGCGCGTATCACTCAGCGCAACAATCTCTCTAATGCCCGTTTTCTTCACGGTGTTGCAAGCGGTGACCCCGAAAGCGGAGCCTTGATGCTCTGGACCCGCGCCGACGGTAAAAGCGACGGCGATCTGCGCATTGCCTGGGAGCTGGCCGCGGATTCCGCATTCGACACAGTGCTCCGCAGCGGCGAGGTGGTCACGGGCATGGATCGCGACAACACGATCAAGGTGGATGTGCGCGAACTCGCGCCGGGTACGGAGTATTTCTACCGTTTTATCAGTCGCGATCAGGTCAGTCCCGTCGGGCGCGGAAAAACCCTGCCCGTCGGTAACGTAGACAGCCTGAGGTTGGTGGTGTTCTCGTGCTCCAATTATCCCGCCGGGTTTTTCCATGCCTATCGGCAGGCCGGTGAGTTGCCCGGGGTCGATGCATTTCTGCATCTGGGCGATTACTTCTACGAGTACGGCATGGGAGGCTACGCGACGGAGCGTGCCGAGGAACTCGGTCGCGCGCTCCCGGCGGACAATGCCGGTGAGCTGTTTACGCTGCAGGACTACCGGCGACGCTACGCGCTGTATCGTCGTGATGCCGATCTTCAGGCGATGCATGCTGCCGCGCCCATGATCGCGGTGTGGGACGACCACGAGATCGCCAATGATACCTGGCTACACGGTGCCCAGAACCACAGCCCCGACGAAGGAGACTTTGAGACCCGTAAGGCAGCGGCGGTACAGGCGTACTTTGAGTGGCTGCCTTTGCGGCCGGCACAGCCGGATCGTACGGGGCGTATCTACCGGCGTTTTGAGTTCGGTGATCTGCTAAGCCTGCACATGCTGGATACGCGTCTCATCGGTCGCGATCGGCAGTTGGAGTACGCCCATTATTTCGACCGCGAAACCGGAGAGCTCGACAGCGCGCGTTTTCGCAGTGATTTAGCGGACGGTGCCCGTAGTCTGCTGGGTGAGGAGCAACGCCAATGGTTGTATGACGGCCTCGCGACATCGGATGCCCAGTGGCAGGTACTTGGCCAGCAGATTCTCATGGCGCGGATGACTATGCCCGCGGTGCTCCTGAATCAGATGTTCGCCCGTCGCGATGATCCAGCGGTGCAAGACCTGATTGCGGAGTTGGTAGCAGACAAGCAGGCGCTGCAGGCTGGAGAGGTGTTACCCGAGGAGCGCGCGCAGCGCCTGCGGCAGGCGCTTCCCTATAACCTCGATGCCTGGGATGGCTATCCCGTGGAGCGGGAGCGGCTGTACGCCGTGGCGAAATCGCTGGGTAAGCAGTTGGTGGTGCTCGCTGGAGACACGCACAACGCCTGGTCCAGCGATCTCCATGATGCCCAGGGCGACCTCGTTGGCGTTGAGTTTGCCACGCACAGTGTTTCATCACCGGGCATGGAGTCCTATGTAGGCCTGACCTCCGAAAGCGGTGCGCGTATGGCCCAGGCGTTGCCCGTGCTGATCGATGAGTTGCAGTACTGTCAGCTCACCGATCGTGGGTTCATGGAACTGAATATTCGTCGCGATGAAGTTCGAGTGAGCTGGCATTTTCTCGATGACGTGACGGTGAGACAGCCCGTCAGCTACGTGCACCATCGAACTCTGCCTGCGACCTCTTGATTGTATGCGAGCCCGGATAAACCGAATCGAGCGCAATTGGCGGGGCAATAAACAGCGGCGCAACAAAAAGGCGCCCGTAGGCGCCTTCGTGTGCAAGCGGCGATTTACTTCTTTTTGGCCGCTTTCTTTTTAGCCGGAGCCTTTTTGGCTGCAGCTTTTTTAGCTGGGGCTTTTTTCTTCGCGGCCGCTTTCTTTTTGGCCGGGGCTTTCTTGGCGGCCTTCTTAGCAGGCGCTTTTTTCGCTGCTGCTTTCTTCTTGGCCGGAGCTTTCTTCGCCGGTGCTTTGGCTTCCACAGTCAGGTCTGTGGTGTCGGCCGTCGGAGCATTCTTCGCTACCGACTTGATGCCTTTCTCCATGCTCACGGCGTTGGCGTACATCTGGCTCTTGCCAATCACCTGACCGTTTGTCGCCTTGATCACGAAGTAGGGCTGCCCCTTCGTTGAGGTCTTGCGCTCATAGCGCGCGTCCTTGTCCGCATTTTTTTTCACGGAGTTGATGCCCGCTGTCGCGGAGCGCTTGTTCTCGTAAGTCTGGCTGGTGAACACTACCTGACCATTTCCTGATTTGAGATTGAAGGAGAACTTGCCA
This sequence comes from Gammaproteobacteria bacterium, assembly GCA_030433415.1. GTDB lineage: Bacteria > Pseudomonadota > Gammaproteobacteria > Pseudomonadales > Halieaceae > Congregibacter. The sequence goes on from JAUIMF010000034.1 coordinate 14,704, forward strand.
GTCTTCCCCTTCTTCAGTTCAAACTTTCCTGCCATGATCACTCCCCTTGTGATGATCTTGATATCCCGTCATGGGTTTACACGCGGTTTAAGGCCTGCCGCTGAGCCCAGCATAAGGTTTTCACGCACTATCGCAAGGGTTTTCCGGGGATTTTAATCCCAGGATTTTCCTTAAGCACTTACCTTCGCCAGGTCACGGTTCCCCATGAAGTACGCCGATACATGAGCAGGATTGAAAATTCAGGTCGGCCGATGGTGCTGCTGCTCGCCGCCGGCCGTGCAGCACGCTTTGGTCGCGATAAGCGCCGGGAACTGCTATCCAAGGGTTTAACGCTGCTCGAATTAAGTATCGACTGCTACCGACAGACAGGCCTGCGTGTCGTTACCTGCTTGTCAGCGCATACGTCGGACGACGACCTGGAGTTAATGCTCCGCGCACGTGGGAACGCATGCCTCCGTTGCAATGATGCGCCACAGGGTATGGGCGCGACGCTTGCCGAGGCAGTCCAGACCTTCGCTGACGCAGCGCCTGCTCTTTTTATTGCGCTTGGCGACATGCCAGTGGTTCACCGCGAGACGCTCGATGCCCTTGAGGCACAGGCTCATCCGGGTCGGATTGTGCTGCCTTGTTTCGAGGGGCATCGCGGCCATCCCGTATTGTTCGGATCAGAGTTTTTTTCTCAGCTTGCTTCGCTCGGTGGAGATCGGGGCGCGGTGTCGTTGCTGCAACAACACGACCAGGCGTGCCGCGTTGTATCGGTCAAGGACCCGGGTGTACTGCGCGATGTCGACAGACCGGCGGATGGAGTTGAGCTCGCGCGGTATTTTCAGGCGGGCTAGGACGCCGGTCCGTCCGGCTGACGGGAAGGGTGGGCACTGGCAAACGCGTCCAGTTGCTCGCAGCGTTCTGCCAGTTCCAGTAGTTGGGGAAAGTCGTCGATGGCGACGTTGAATCGTCTGGCGTTGAAGATTTGCGGGATCAACAGTACTTCGAACATGCCCGGATTCGCCGCTAGAGAAAACGGTCCTGCGAAACTGCTGACCTCCTGCTCCAGGGCGGTAAATCCCCGGCGTATCCAATGGCTGTACCAGGACGATACCTGCGCCTCGGGCTGGGCCAGTTCGCCCTTGAGATAATGCAGCACGCGAAGATTGTTCAGCGGGTGAATGTCGCAGGCGATGTGCTGTACCAGGCTGCGCTGCCTGGCGCGTTCGACGGGATTGTCGGCATAGAGTGGCGGTTCGGGAAAGGTCTCTTCCAGCCATTCCAGAATCGCAAGAGATTGGGTCAGTATACGGCCATCATCGAGCTGCAGTGCGGGCACGAGTCCCTGGGGATTGGTTGTCAGATAATCGTGCTGGCGCTGCTGACCTTGAACAAGATCTACGGGTATGACCTGGTAAGCAAGGCCTTTGAGGGCCAGGGCAATGCGTACGCGGTAAGCCGCGCTGGATCGATAGTAGCTGTAGAGCTTCATGAGTTGTTCCCGGGCGGCGTGTAGCACTCAACGACCTGGTCGATGGCGCCGAAAATCGAAGCGCCCTGCGCATCCAGCATGTCGATATGAATACGGTCGCCAAAGGCCATGAACGGAGTGCTTGGGGAGCCATCACGGATGGTTTCGAGGCAGCGAACCTCGGCGAGGCAGCAGGACCCTGATTCGGAGCCAACATTTGAGACGGTGCCCGACCCGATCACCGTGCCTGCCATGAGTGAGCGCGATTTCGCGCAATGGGCGATTAGGGTCGGAAAATCAAAGGTCATATCCACCCCGGCATTGGGAGCGCCGACCAGCTTGTCGTTGAGCGTTGCGCGAAGCGGCAGGTGTAGTCGTTGGCCATCCCAGGCGTCACCGAGCTCGTCGGGCGTTGCCAATACGGGTGAAAAGGCAGTCCAGGGTTTCGACTGGTAAAAACCGAATTGCTTGCCCAGCTCCGCTGGTATGAGATTGCGCAGGGAGACATCGTTAACCAGGCCCAGCAACTGAATGTGCTCACCGGCATGTTGAGCATCGATCCCCGCGGGCACATCGTCGGTGATCACGACAACTTCGGCCTCAAAGTCGATACCCCAGTCTTCGCTTTCGACCGGTATCGCATCCCGAGCACCAATGAAAGCATCCGATGCGCCCATGTAGATCAGCGGATCTTCCCAGAAGCTGCTGGGCAGTTCGGCGCCGCGGGCCTTGCGTACCAGTTCCACGTGCGTGACGTAGGCACTGCCATCTGCCCAGTGATAAGCGCGGGGTAGGGGGGCGGCGCAGCGCTCGGCATTGAAAGGCTCTGCCTCATCGATGTCGCCGGCACACAATGCATCGTAGCGCGCAGCGAGCAGTGGAGCGGTGCCGGTCCAGTCATCCAGCGCCGCCTGAAGCGTTGCTGCGATCCCCGTGGCCGGGCAGCAGTGGTTCAGGTCGCGATTAACGATCATCAATTGGCCATCGCGGCCCGACTTGTATGAGGCGAGTTTCAAGGTGAGTTCCTCCGAATTGGGTGCACGTTAATCAACGGCCCTGGGTGCGCCACGAGTTGACGTAGTCCGCATTTTCTACCGCGGTGGCGTTCCTGCCGATACGCAATGCGCGACGGGTGTCGATCATGACGGCCACTTCGTCGGTGGCGAGGGCCGGGTCCGTCAGGGCTTTTTCGAGCGCTTTGGGGTGGGGGCCGTGGGCAAAGCCGCAGGGGTGAAAAGTCACCATGCCCGCGTCGATGTTGTCACGACTGAAAAAGTTGCCACGGTGATAGAACAACACTTCATCGTAGTCGTCATTGTTGTGATAGAAGGGCACCTTGAGGGCACCAGGGTCGCTTTCGATGGGGCGGGGGCAGAAGGTGCAGACCACAAAGCCATTGCCCATGAAGGTGGTATGGGCTGAGGGTGGCAAGTGATAGCGATGGCTCATCAGCGGCCTCAGATCGCGCCAGTTCAGGCGCAGCACCGTGTTGTTGCCGTGCCAGCCCATGGCATCCAGGGGGTTGAAGGGAAAGCTGACAACACTGACTTCGTCATGGCGTTTTATGTGCACCTGCCAGGGGTTTTCGTCCTGCTGCGCGATGAACGTGTCGTTGATGCGGGGGTGCTCGAGCACCGCAGGGTCAAAGATCGCATGGGGGCCAACCAGGCCCCGGTCGGGCAGGGCGTAGGCACCGTCGGTATCTTCAATGATCAGGCACTCGACCGGTTCCCGGATCTCTATGCGCCAGGCCGTGCCACGAGGGATCAGCAGGTAATCACCATCGCGGAAAGTCAGGTGACCGTAATCACAGAACAGGTCACCCGCCCCCTGGTGGATGAACAACAGGTCATCGCCATCGCTGTTGCGCAGCAGGTACTGCATGTTGTGAGTACAGCGCCAGAAGCGCAGTGCGACATCACCGTTGCGCAGGAAAGGCTCTTCGTCAAACGGCGATGGCGTGCGGGCATCGAGTTTGTTCAGGTCAAATGCATAGGGGCGTAACGGCCCCTTCCAGTCGATCCACCCTGTGGGCGGGTGGCGGTGATGGATGTGGCTCGCGGGACCAAAGAAGCCCTCACGTCCCATCTCTCGCTCATAGCTGCCCTGGGGCAGGTCGCAATGGGCCTGGCGACTGTGCTCGCCCTCGCGGATCATGTGAGGGATCCATTGTCGGCTCATGGGGTCTGCTCCAGTGGCTTGACAGCAGCGAAGCATACTAGTTTCATATGAAACTATCCAGTGAGGGGGATATGGCTGACCAATTCCAGTTAGAGACGTTCCTGCCGTACCGCATGAATCGATTGGCGGAGCGCGCCAGCGACTCCCTGGCCCGGGTCTACGCCGAACGATTTCGTATCAGCGTTCCCCAGTGGCGCATTCTCGTTACCGTAGGGGAGTTTCCCGGTCTCAGTGCCACGGCCATCGCCGGTCGCTGCGCATTGGATAAAGTACAGGTGTCACGGGCAGTGTCGGACCTCGAATCCCGCAAACTCCTGCGTCGACGTGCCGTCGCCAGCGATCGCCGGTCCCGAACGTTGACCCTGACCTCCGAGGGAGAAGCCATGGTCATGCAGATCATGCCCCTGGCCCGGGCGTGGGAGCGGTCCTTGCTGGAGGCGCTGGACGACTCGCAGCGCCGGCAACTCTGGGAGCTTCTCGGATTCCTTGATGCGCGCCTGGACGAGATCGAGGACAACGACGCAGCGGACGAACGCGTCAGTGAGCCAGAGCAATGAACTGAGGCACGAACGTCATGGATCTATCGGCACCCACCCAGGAGGAAATCGTCGCCGGCCTGCCTGTGCACCTGAGGCCCTTCGTCAGGATTCAGGATTATGCCTCGCAGTATTCCCACCGTGACCAGGCGGCCTGGCGCTTTCTTATGACCGCCCTGGTGCGTAGCCTGGAATCCACGGCCCATCCGGTGTACCTGCAGGGGCTGAAGCGCACGGGCATTGCCCTGGATCACATTCCCAGCATCGACGAAATGAATGCCTGCCTCGCCAGCCTCGGCTGGCGCGCGGTGGTGGTGGACGGGTTCATACCGCCAGCGATCTTCATGGAGTTCCAGGCGTTGCGGGTGCTGGTGATTGCGCTGGAGATGCGTAGCGTCGAGCATCTTCTGTATACACCGGCACCCGATATTCTTCACGAATCGGCAGGGCATGCGCCGTTTCTGGTAGACGTGGACTACGCGGAGTACCTGCAGCGCTTTGGTGAGATTGGCATGGCGGCTATCGCTGACGAGCACGATGAGGCCTTGTACGAAGCGATTCGAGCGCTGTCGATTCTCAAGGAAAGTCCCGCGACCGATGCCGCAGAGATCGACGCTGCCGAAGCGAAGCTGCAGGACCTGTCCCGGATGGATCACCCTCCCTCTGAAGCGGCATTGTTGACTCGTCTCCACTGGTGGACCGTAGAGTATGGTCTGGTTGGTACCACTGATGACTACCGTCTTTTCGGCGCGGGCCTGTTGTCGTCGCTGGGTGAGAGCCAAAGCTGTCTGGATGATCGGGTGGTAAAGAAACTGCCCCTCACCGTGAACGCCGTGGCTACGCCCTACGACATCACCGCACAGCAACCGCAGTTGTTCGTCACGCGAAGCTGCAAACATATGGGCCAGGTGCTCGAAGAATTTGCGGCGTCCATGGCCTTTCGGCGTGGTGGTGTGGAGGGTCTGGACAGGGCGATTGATGCCGGCACCATCTGCACCGCGCAGTACGCCTCGGGCGTGCAGGTCAGCGGCCTGTTTGACGAACGACTCTGCGATGCTGTGGGCAACGTGGTGTACCTGCGCACGCGGGGCCCGACGCAGCTCGCCTTCAAGGGGCGCGAACTCTATGGTCACAGTATCGAAGCCCATGCTCAGGGTTTCGGCGCTCCCGTGGGCATGCTGAAGGATTTCAGTCGGTGTCTGTCCCACTACACGGTCGACGAACTTGGTGCGCATGACATTGCCATCGGCAAGTCGGTACGCCTGGAATTCCTGTCTGGCGTTACCGTCGAAGGCCATCTTGAAGAAATCCTGCGGCAGGACCATCGGAATCTCGTTCTCAGCTTCAAGGACTGTCAGGTGACTACCCTCGAAGGACGGGTTCTGTTCCAGCCGGATTGGGGTCGCTACGACATGGCAGTGGGTTCGGCGATCACCAGTGTGTCGGGTGGTGTGGCGGATCGTGAGCGCTATCAGCTCTACAAAGCCCAGCCTGCAACGCAGACGGTGGACTGTGAGACCGACGCCGACATGATGGACGCCTATGCCCGGTTCGCAGATTCGGGTCGGAGTCTTACGGCGAACGAGGCCGAAGCGGTCCTGCAGCGCTACCCCAGGGAGTGGCTCCTGCGTGTGGAGTTACTGCGTTACCACGGCGGCGAGTTGCCGTCGGACCTCGTTGATCGCACGCGGCGGGCGTTGCTGCAGCAGCATCCAGAGCCCGAGTATCGTCGCGCGCTGGCACTCGTGCTCCCGGCGTATTTTTAGCCTGGGACGATCCCCTGAGCCGGGACGCCAGCAGGCGCTCCGCTGTCACCCATCCTCGCGATGAGCTGGTCTTGATGAATGGGTCGCAACGAGCGTGTCCACCGACTGGGTCCACCGACTGGGTCGACTTGTTACTTTGAGTGTCGCTCAGTAGTATTAAGCATTACTCAATAACTTCTTCGGAGCATACCGTGTCCCTCGATTTTGACAGCGCGCGCCTCCCCAATCCCCATATCACCGAAGATCATGAGGCCTGGCGCACGCAGCTGCGCAGGTTCATCGACACCGAAATAGCGCCGTATGCAGAGGACTGGGACGAGGAGGGTCACATTCCCATCGAGCTGTGGCCGAAGGCGGCGGAAGTCGGCCTGCTGGGTATGGGATACCCCGAGGCCTATGGCGGTATTTCTGAAGGCATTGACTCCTGGCACAGCTGGATTACCAGTGAAGAGCTGAATCGTATTGCAGTCGGCGGTATCCCTGCGTCGCTGATGGTGCACGGCATCGGCCTACCTCCGGTGATCAACTGGGGTAGCGAAGCCATGAAGCAGGAGGTTGCGGTGCCGGTGCTCGCCGGTGAGAAGCACATCTCCCTGGGGATTACGGAGCCAGGGGGAGGCTCGGACGTGGCGAATCTGCAAACCACAGCGGTGCGTGACGGCGACCACTACATCGTGAATGGCTCCAAGACCTATATCACGGGGGGCATGCGTGCGAACTGGGTGTCGACGGCGGTGCGTACTGGTGGCGATGGCCCCGGTGGCGTGTCCATGTTGCTGATTCCCACGGACGCAGACGGATTTTCCCGCACCGCGCTGGACCGCAAGCAGGGCTGGTGGGCTTCCGATACAGCGACACTTTACTTTGACAATGTGCGGGTGCCGGTTGCGAACCTGATTGGCGAAGAGAACCGGGGCTTCCTGGTGATCATGACGAACTTCAACAGCGAGCGCATGTTCATGGCAACGGCGATGGAGGCGCTCGGTCGTGTATGCCTCGAAGAAGCCACCAATTGGGCCCGCGAGCGCAATACCTTCGGCAAGCGCCTGGCCGATCATCAGGTGATTCGCCACAAGATCGCGCAGATGAAGCAGAAGCTCAACGCCACCCAGGCATACATTCGCCTGTGCTACGAGACCATCGAGGCCGGGCACCCCAATCCCGGTGATATTGCCCTGTTGAAAGTGCAGGCCAGTGAAACCATGGAGTTCTGTGCCCGCGAGGCCATGCAGATACTCGGTGGCATTGGCTACATGCGAGGCAACCGGGTAGAACGCATCTACCGGGAGGTCCGGGTCAACGCCATTGGCGGAGGGTCCGAAGAAATTATGCGCGACCTGGCTTCGCGCCAGTACGGCCTGTAAGGAATCATCATGAAACTCTGGCATTGCGTTGGCGCCCGTTCCCTGCGCGCTTTGTGGGCACTTGAAGAACTGGGTATGGATTACGAGCTTGAGGTGATGCCGTTCCCTCCGAGGTTCTTTCACCGAGAATTCCTGGAGGTCAACAGCCTGGGAACCATACCGTTTCTGCAGGATGGGGAATTGACGATGACCGAGTCCTGCGCGATTCCGCATTATCTGGCGACGCGCCCCGGCAATGAGCATCTGGCCCTGCCTGTCGATCACCCTGAGTACGGTGATCTGCTCAACTGGAGCTACCACGCGGATGCGACGCTGACGTTCCCGCAGACGATCGTATTGCGTTACACCGTACTTGAACCCAGCGAAGAGAAAAAAGCGGTGGCGGACGATTACGCGAAGTGGTTCATCGCGAGACTGCGGCGCCTGGATGCGCACCTCGAAACTCACGACTACCTCGTGGACGAGCGGTTTACCATCGCTGATATCAATGTGGGCTACGCGCTGTATCTCGGGCGCGAGATACAACTGCATGATCGTTACCAGCCCCAGACCCGGGCTTATCTCGATCGCCTGATGGAGCGCGAGGCGTTTCGTCGCGCTGATGCGCTGGGCCGTTCAGAGAACGACAACAACTGAATCAACCTGGGTGGATCTTCGGCGGCGGTCCCACGCCACAGCCAAGCCATTCCCCCGACACTGGATACACAGGAGGCTGCCATGAATGCAGCGGTCAAGGAACTTGAAGAATTTCGCCGCGAGGTGTCGGCCTGGCTCGAGGCCAACAAGCCGGGAGACCCAGGGTTCCTGCTACCCCAGTCCTTCATGGAGGTGGGCACGGAGCAACAGGTGGACTTTCTACGCGAGTGGCAGCACAAGGTGTGGAACGCCGGTTATCTGGGTATGGCCTGGCCGAAGCAGTACGGCGGCCAGGGCGTGGATGCGGCGTACCAGTCCATCGCTGATCAGGAGATGCGACGTCACGGCGTACCCATCTGCTTCAACGTCATCGGTCTTGGCTGGGCCGGTCCCCTGATCAACGACATCGGTACGGACGAAGAGAAGTCGCGCTACCTCAAGGGAATCCTCAGCGCCGAGGACATCTGGTGCCAGGGATTTTCCGAGCCGGATCACGGCTCGGATCTGGGCAACGCCCGCACCCGGGCATCGCGCGACGGTGACTCCTGGGTGATCAACGGCACCAAGATCTGGACGACGCTTGGCAACTACGCCAAGTACATGATTCTGCTGGCGCGCACCAATCCCGAGGCAGAGCGCAAATACGATGGCCTGTCATTCTTTCTCGCGCCGATGGATGCCGAAGGCATCGAGACCCGTCCAATCCGCAAGCTCACCGGTGAGTACGGCTTCACCGAAACGTTTTTTACCGATGCGAGGATTCCTGCGGACTGCCTGATGGGTGCAGAAGGGCAGGGTTGGAAGATCGCCATGCAAACGCTGCAGTACGAGCGCGGTGCCGAGGCGGGAGCTGCGGGCGGCCTGGCCTTCGTTCGTATCGTGATCGACGACCTGGTGGAGCAGCTGCGTGACGTGCCCCGCGGCGACGCCGGCGTGCTCGACGATCCGGTGATGCGCGACGAACTGGTGCGTCTGATTATGGAAGAAAAAGCCATTGCCCTGGGGGATCGGCGCTCCGGTATCAGCGCGCTCACCAGCGACTATCCGCTGTCGCTTCCGCTTTCAAACAAACTGCGCTGGACCGAGTACACCCGACGTATGCGGCAGTTTGCGATCAATGCCCAGGGCGCTGACGGTGCGCTTTACGTCGGTGATGACCGCGCCCCGGCGGGTGGTTTCTGGCAGCGTGCCTACCTCAACAGTTTCTCGGCCACCATCGGCGGAGGCACCAGCCAGATTCAGGCCAATATCATTGCCGAGCACGTGCTCGGCCTGCCGAAGTAAGGAGTATTCCATGTCAGTGATTGGGAACACGGCCCTGCGCTTTGACGACGAGCAGGCGATGCTGCTGGACTACGCAAGGAGCTTCTGCGCCGACAAGGGGCTCGCAGAGGCCCGGCTTCATCTGGAATCAGAACAGGCCCACGACGTCTCATTGTGGCAGGAGATCGTTGCCATGGGTTGGACCGGCATCGGCCTGCCCGAGTCCGCCGGGGGTGCGGGCCTTGGTATTGGTGCCGCCGTGCCGGTGCTTGAGAGCATGGGTCGGGTACTGATGGGCACGCCGCTGATGTCATCGCTGCTGGCGGTGCAGCTGTTGGTACGTGCCGATGCCACGGCCGCCGCTGCGATTCTTCAGTCCATCGCCGCGGGCGAGGTGGCAACGGTGGCGCAGCTTGAGGCGTCGGGTTGGGCTAGTAGTGAAGTGACGGCGCAGCTAGACGAGAACGGCCGGGTGCAGGGTCACAAGCGCATGGTGATGGATGCGGCGCAGGCGCGCTGGCTTGTGGTCACGCTGGACCATGAACAAGCGGCCCTGGCGGTGATCGACACCCAATCCCTGGCCGCCGATGCGATCAGGCCACGGCAGCTGATTGACCTGACCCACCGCGCCGCCGACGTTTTGCTGGAGGACGTAGAGCCAGCGCTGGTGATCACGGGTGACGGTGTGCCCGGTGCCCTTCGCGACTACACCCTGCTGGGCGCCCTGCTCGTTGCGGCGGAAAGTACCGGTGCGGCGGCTGCCGCACTGGATACGATCATCGACTATCTCAAAACCCGTAAGCAGTTCGACAAGCTCATTGGTTCGTACCAGGCCCTGAAGCATCCGGCGGTGGACATTCTCAACAACGTGGATTCCTCCCGTTCCTTCATCTATCACGCGGCAACGCTCGTTGGAGATGGCGTGCTGGGCCGGGATCAGGAGATAGCCTGTCGCATGGCCAAGGCGCAGGCCACCGAGACGCTCAAGTTTGCCGGCGACCGCGCCGTGCAGTTTCATGGGGGTATGGGCTTCAGTTGGGAATGTGACGCACAGTTGTTCATTCGTCGGGCCCAGTGGGCACAGCAGCAGTTCGGGGATGCCCAGCACCACCGCAAATACCTGGCGGATCTGTTGCTGAATAGCTAACGTTGTGCAGGACCCGCACCCCGACTCCTGAATCCTTTATCGGGTGCCTTGCGTACCAGAAGCGATGACAAAGAACGGCAAAATTCGCCGCGGCAGCATCGGTCGCGGACTCTCCGTATCCCTGGCGGGTCTGCGCGCCGGGGGTGCGTTTGCCCTGGGGTCCGCCATTGGCCGTTTGCGTGGGCAGGAAGGGATGGATTCGGAGCTCCTGCGCCGCGAAGCGCGACGTTTTACGGCGGAACTCGGACGTTTGAAGGGCAGCTACGTAAAGATCGGCCAGATGCTCGCTCTGCTCGGCGAGCATTTTCTGCCGGAGCCGCTCACCGACGCCCTGCACGACCTCGAGTCCCAGACCGAACCCCTGGCCTGGCGTCACCTTGAGCCGTCCGTGCGCGAGGCGCTGGGGTCAGACTTCGACGATCTGGTGATCGACCCCACGGCACTGGCTGCCGCATCACTGGCCCAAGTGCATCGCGCTCGTCGGCGCTCGGATGACCGCGAGATCGTACTCAAGGTGCAATATCCTGACCTGGCCGCGGTGATCGATGACGATTTTGATGCGGTCGTACGCATGCTGGTGCTGGCCCGCTGGGTGAAGGCGGGGCGGGAGCTGGACGAGTGGCTGGAGTACATGCGTGAGCAACTCCACTTCGAGATCGACTACCAACGCGAAGCACGCATGACCCGAGCCGCGCGCGATGGTATTGCGGAATTGGGGGATGAACGTTTCTATGTGCCCGAGGTCTATGCGCGGTACAGTGGTGAGTCGGTGCTGGCAATGGAGTATGTGCAGGGGCACCGGGTCACGCAGGCCGAGGTGGCGACGCTGTCCCAGGCACGTCGTAATGCCCTGGGTGAGGCGATGCTCGAACTGTTTTTTCTTGAGCTGTACCACTGGGGTGTGCTGCAGACCGATCCGAACTTCGGCAATTACCTGATCCGCAGCGAGGGTCGCCGGGACCAGCTCGTGCTGTTGGATTTTGGCTCGACGCTGGCCTGTGATGACAGTTTCCGCCATCACTTCGGCAATGCGATCGCAGCGGGTCAGATCGGCGACCGGGAACTTCTGATCGCGAGTCTGGAGGGGCTGGGCTGTTTGCGCCCCGATGCCACGGACTTTGCCCGCGAGAGTTTCTGCGATTTTTGCCAGATGCTGCTCGAACCCCTGGCGCACCCCTCGCAGTTACCGACCGAGTACGTGAACAGCAAGGGTGAATACTGCTGGGGTCGCTCGCGCCTGATGCAGCGGGTAGGTCGGCAGGCGGCGGGCTCCGCGGCGACGCGGCATTTCGCGACACCCTCCCGAGATTTCTCATTGATCGTGCGCAAGCTCAGCGGCGTATTCACCTTTATCACGGTGTTGAATGCCGAGTTCAATGGCTATGAATTGGCTCAGCGCTATATCGAACCCTGGATTGGCGCAGCACCCGGCAATGGTGGTCGCTGATGTCCGATGACAAAGACGAGCGTCGTCGCTCCAAGGCTGTGCCCACAAGCCGCGTCGGTCGCCTCGCGCGGGTCGCTCGCCTCGCCGGTGGTGTCGCGGGAGGCATGCTTGCCGAGGGTGCGCGGCAGGTGCGGGCCGGCAATCGGCCGCGACGAAGGGACCTGCTGCTGACTCCGGCCAACGCTCGTCGCGTAACCCGCCAGCTCTCGGAGATGCGCGGTGCCGCAATGAAGCTGGGACAGATTCTGTCCATGGACACCGGTGACCTGCTCCCGCGGGAACTGGCGGATATTCTCGCCAGTCTGCGTTCCGACGCCACCAGCATGCCAGAGGAGCAGCTCGATGCCGCGATGACGCAGGCCTATGGCAGCGATTGGCAGTCCGCGTTCCGGATGTTTGATCCCTATCCCATCGCGGCCGCTTCCATTGGCCAGGTGCATCGGGCCGTTGCTCACGATGGTCGCGAGCTTGCCCTGAAGGTGCAGTACCCTGGGGTCGGCGAGAGCATCGACAGCGATGTGGATAACATCGCCGCCGTGCTCAGAATATCCGGTCTGCTGCCTGGCGAGGTCGATATCCAGCCGTTGCTCGATGACGCCAAGGTACAGCTACAGGACGAGGCAAATTACCTGAAAGAGGCGCGTTTTCTCGCTCGCTTCAACGAGGTGCTGGGTGAAGACGAGCGCTTTGTGTTGCCGGAGCTGGTAGAGGAGCTGACCCACCGGAATGTGTTGGCCATGACCTATGTGGCTGGCGGGCCCATCGATGCCATTGCGCGCCGCGCCCAGAAAGAACGGGACCGGGTAATGACCGCGCTGGTGGATCTCATGCTGACGGAGCTGTTTGAGCTGCGCATGGTGCAGACAGACCCGAACTTCGCCAACTACCAGTACCGCTGGTCGTCCGGTGATATTGTGCTGCTGGATTTCGGTGCCACGCGAGAGTTCCGGGCCAGGTTTGTCAGCAACTACCGCAAGCTGGCCGCCGCGGCGGTGGCGGGGGATCGCGATGCCATGGCGGTCGCCGCCGAGAAGGTAGGCTATTCCATCGGTGACGAGGACTCGCGATATCGCGAACTCGTGCTCGAACTCCTGCTACTTGCTCTCGAACCGCTGCGCCATGACGAGCCCTATGACTTTGCCGCGTCCACCATGCCGGCGCGACTGGGGGAGCTCGGCCAACAGGCGACACGCTTCGCGGACTTCTGGCACGCACCCCCTACGGACGTGGTCTACTTTCATCGCAAGCTCGGTGGCATGTTCATGCTGGCCGCGCGCATGGGTGCTTGCGTCAACGCCCATGCGCTGATGCAGGAGTGGCTTTAGGGCGAGTCGGGTCGGTCCGCCGCGCGGTTACCGTCGTATCAAGCGCATGGCTACTGAAGCGAAACGACTCCTACTGATCCTGGGTGATCAACTCAGCGACGAAAATCCGCTGTTAATCGATGCCAATCCCGACCGGGATACGCTCCTGTTGGCCGAAGTGCGTGACGAGGCGAACTACGTACCGCATAACCGCCACAAGATCGTGCTGATTTTCAGCGCGATGCGGCACTTCTGCCAGCGTTGGCGGGAGCGGGGATTTACGGTGATTTACCGGGAGTTTGACGAGGGTGTGACCTCGCTGGGCCAGGCGGTCAAGGCAGCGGTGGACGCCTGCGATGTCGATACCGTTGCGGTGACGGAGCCCGGAGAGTATCGGGTGCTCCAGCACCTCCATGAAGTGGGCGAGAATCTGTCGGTACCGCTGACCATTGCGGACGACACGCGATTTCTTGCGTCGCGAAGCGATTTTTGCGACTGGGCCGACGGGCGAAAGAGCCTGCGCATGGAGTACTTCTACCGCGAGATGCGTCGTCGCTATGGCCTGCTGCTGGATTCTGCCGGGCAGCCGGAGGGCGGCAAGTGGAACTACGACAGTGAAAACCGCAAGGGATGGCGGGGCCGCGAAACCATACCCGCCCGTCCTGATGTGAGTCCTGATGCCATTACCGCCGAAGTGATCGACGAGGTGCAGCGGACATTTCCAGACAATCCCGGCGACCTGAACGCCTTTCGCCTGGCGGTTACTCGCGAAGTCGCGCTCGAGCAGTTTCACTGGTTCTGTGACCATGCCCTGGATCGCTTTGGCACCTACCAGGATGCGCTCGCAGAGGAGTCGCCCTGGCTGTTTCACAGTCTGGTGTCCATGTACATAAACATCGGCTTGCTGGAGCCGCTGGAGGTCTGTCGCGACGTCGAGCAGCGTTATCGTGATGGACACTGCTCGCTGGCGGCGGCGGAAGGTTTCATCCGCCAGGTGCTGGGCTGGCGGGAGTACATACGGGGCGTGTACTGGTGGGCCATGCCCGGCTACGCCGAGCAGAACACGTTGCAGGCAGAGCGTTCCCTGCCGTCCTGGTTCTGGACTGGCGACGTCTCTCTGCGTTGCCTGTCCCAGGCCATCACGCAAAGCCTCGATCACGGTTACGCGCACCACATTCAGCGGCTGATGGTGATTGGCAATTTTGCCCTGCTCGCCGGACTGGATGTCAGCGAGGTCTGTGAGTGGTACCTGGCCGTGTACGTCGATGCCTTTGAGTGGGTGGAATTGCCGAATACGCTGGGCATGGCCCTGCATGCTGATGGTGGTCTCATGGCCAGCAAACCCTATGCGGCGTCGGGCAAGTACCTGCAGCGCCAGGGTGATCACTGTGCGGCCTGCACTTACGATCCTAAGCAGATGACGGGTGGCGGTGCCTGTCCCTACAACAGCCTGTACTGGCGCTTCATCGACCGGCACCAGGATTACCTGGCCGAGAATGCGCGCATGGGACTCATTGTTGGGGGCTGGCGCAAGCGTGCCCGAGAGGAGCGCGAGGCGATTCTGGTGTGGGCGGAGCAGGAACTGGAGCGCCTATGCCCTGGCACCTAGCGCCGGGATTTGCGCGCGTCAGCGGCACAGCGGCGTGAACAGTAGCGCACCTCGTCCCAGTTGTTTTTCCAGCGCGCGCGCCAGGTAAATGGGCGCGCGCAGACCGGGCAGGTCTTCTCCGGTCGCGGTGCTCGCCCGCGTCGCGCCGTGCCGCTGCGATATCGGGGGCTGTGCTTCATTCTTCAGGTGTGATCGGCCAGTCTGCCGCGTCGGTGATGTAGTCCGGCTGATGGGGGCGGTGACCATCCCATTTAGCGCAGAACACGCCTTGCGGATCGTACTGCGCAGTTTGCTTTTCAATATTGAACGCCCGACCGCCCCTTGGATCAGCGCCGACGCCGGCAATGTACTGCCAGTTGCCATAATTGCTGGCGACATCGTAGTCGATGAGGTGCTTCTCAAAAAATGTGGCGCCGTAACGCCAGTCGATGCCCAGGTCATGGACGAGGCAGCTCGCGGCGATCTGCCTGCCGCGATTACTCATCCACCCGGTGGCAACCAGCTGGTGCATAAGGGCATTGACCAGCGGGAAGTTGGTATCGCCGGCGCACCAGCGAGCAAAATTCCGCGGTTCAAAGGTGCAGCGTGACACGGCGCCGCGGCGCGTACCACGCTGTCCAAGGTATCGAAAGAGGGCGGGGCCGTCGCGCAGGGCACGCCAGTGAAAATACTCCCGCCAAAGCAATTCGAAGTACAGCCAATAGGTGGACTCGTTCGCACCCCACTGGGATTCGTGGTCGCGCAGGGCGGCAGCGACTTCCCGCACCGACAGGGAGCCGTCCGCCAACCACGGAGACAGCGTGGATGAGCCTTGCAGCGGGTCGAGGTCGTTGCGTGTTTCTTTGTAGCGTCGAACACCTCCATGGGAGTCCAGAAACTGACGCAGGCGACGTTGGCCGGCGCCAGAGCCGCCGCGCAGGGGCAGCGCGACGTGGGGACGGGCAACGGAAGGAAGCCGGTGGAAACTGGCGGCGGGCGGGGGTGGCAGGCGCGCCGGGTCCGGGCCCGGTGGCTGTGGCGTAAGTTCTGCCTCCACGCGCTTGCGAAACGGAGTAAAGGTGTCGGGCAGGGGCATGGCGGTATCGTTGATCTGCTGCGGCATAAACAGCGTGTTACCCGTGTTAATGCTTACGGGCATACGGGAGGAGAGAAAATCGATGGCCCGCTGCTCGTAGCTGCCCGGACACTCGCTTGTGTGCACCGCGTCTATCGCAAAATCTCGCACGAGGTCGGGCAGCACCAGTTCCGGCGACCCCTGCACCACCAAAAGCTTCTGCCCCAGGGGGGCGAGGGCGTCGGTCAGGGCCTGCAAGCTCTCGCCAAGAAACCGTTCGCGCTGAGCTCCCAGACCCTGGCTGTTGCACCAGGGACGGTGTTTCGGCCACACGTACACCAGTAACAGTTCATCGGCCCTGGCAGCTTCCAGAAGGCCCGGGTTGTCGTGAAGTCGCAGGTCCCGGCGGAACCAGTACAGCCGTCGCATAAGTCGATTCTCCTTTGCTGGAGAGTTTACGCAGATGGCGTCGCGTCAGATGGTATTTATCCCGGGGGTTCGCTACGCTCTCGGGCCCTCGCCCGGCACCCGTCGTGGGCGCGTATCGATAAACAGGTAGCCCGGAGTTTGTATGACCAATAACGCCATTTTCCAGCCCTTTACCCTGGGAGGACTGCAGCTGAAGAATCGCATTGTCATGGCGCCCATGACGCGAAATCTTTCACCTGACAATGTACCCAATGACAACAACCTGGCGTATTACCGGCGCCGCGCGGAGGGGGGTACGGGCCTGATCATCACCGAGGGAACCTGTGTCAATCACATCGCCGCCAACGGTTACCCCGACGTACCGTACTTTTGGGGTGAGGAGCGTCTGGCGGGATGGCAGCGCATCGCCGATGCCGTGCATGAGGCCGGTGGCAGCATTGTGCCGCAGCTCTGGCATTGCGGCGGCATGCGCCGAGCCGGTGTCATGCCCGAAGGGGATGTTAATGGATATACGCCGTCGGGTATGAATGTGCCGGGCAAGGTCAATCGTCACGAGATGACCGGGCAGGACATACAGGATGTGATTCGCGCATTCGCCGAAGGAGCCCGTGATGCGAAGGCGCTGGGGTTTGACGGCGTCGAGATTCACGGTGCCCACGGTTATCTGCTGGACCAGTTTTTCTGGGAGGGCACCAACCAGCGTACCGATGGCTACGGTGGTTCCCTGGAAGCCCGCGGTCGTTTCGTCACCGAGATCATCGAGGCCTGCCGCGATGCGGTAGGACCGGAATTCCCCATACTTTTGCGATTCTCGCAGTGGAAACAACAGGACTACGCCGCGCGTCTCGTAGACAACCCCCGGGACCTGGAGCGGTTTCTGCTGCCATTGTCTGAGGCGGGGGTCGATATCTTCCACTGTTCCCAGCGTCGATTCTGGGAGCCGGAGTTCGACGGTTCAGATCTGAACCTGGCGGGCTGGACCCGTCGCATTACGGGCAAACCCACGATAACGGTGGGCAGTGTCGGCCTGAACGCAGATTTCATTCCGGTCCCCGGTGAAGCAACTTTCAGAGAGGCCGAGCCTGCGTCGCTGGATGAATTGCTGCGACGCCTGGCGGACGAGGAGTTTGATCTGGTGGCGGTCGGACGGGCCATGCTGGCCAACAGCGACTGGGCCAGTCGTGTGGCGGCGGGGCAAAGCGAATCGCTCAAGCCGTTCCGTAAAGAGATGCTTGCGACGCTCGACTAGGCGTCCATATGCTGGCGCCGGTGGCACTCGGCACTGGTAGGTGGCCGCGCTGAGTCAGGGCGCGTGGTCGCTGTGCCGTAACGAGGCAAGATCCTGTTGCAGTTCCTGCAGGCGCGCTTGGAGTTGCCGGTTTTCTTCCCGCAATCGATTCACCTGCTCCACCCGCTTCAGCTCAGTTGAGGCGGTCAGCGTGACAGCGTCCTCGGCGATGCGCGACAGCAGTTGCTTGCCGGCGCCGACATCACTCCATGCGACATAGCTGAACGCGGCGCTTCCCAGGAGCAGAGCCAGGGCTGCGAGACGCTGCCACGACGGGCTCGAAGGCGCGGAGGGTGCCAGGCTCTGTTCAAAGGGTGACTCCGGTGCCGGCGTCGGCTGCGCTGCGGCGAGCAATTCGGGGCTGAGCCAGCGGTTTACACGGTGCTGCATACACGTCCCCGTCCATGGGCCTTGGCGTGGTAAAGGTGGGTGTCTGCCCGCTGCAGCAGCGACTGCTCGTCGTCGCCCGCCTGGTGGCAGGCCACGCCAATGCTCAGGTCAGGCCGCAGGCTCGGGTCGATCGTGTCCAGACCCAGCTCCGCCAGTTCGAGCTTTGCAAGATTCCTGCGAATCTGGCGCGCCGCTTCCTCGGCGCCAGCGTGATCGGTGTGCGGCAGCAGGATCGCGAATTCGTCGCCTCCAAAGCGAAAGTGCAGGTCCGATGAGCGCGTGCTGCGCCGGAATATGTCGGCGATGGCACACAGAATCCGGTCGCCCCCGAGGTGGCCCACGCGATCATTGAGGGTCTTAAAGTGATCCACATCGATCATCATCACCGCGAGAGGGAAACCATGACGGCGGGTGATGGAGAGCTCCCGATGCAGTGCGTCATTCAGCGCTGTGCGATTGCCCAGACCCGTGAGGGGGTCGCGCGAGACGAGATCCCGCAGGGAGCCAGTTTCCTTCGCCACACGCAGCGAGCGGGCGCGGCAGATCCTGACCGCCCTGATGCCCGCCCTGATCGACGCCTTCGGCGAGACCGCCGACCCGGATGCCGCACTGCGC
>JAUIMF010000035.1 GCA_030433415.1 Gammaproteobacteria bacterium
CCAAGCCATGGTGGGGGAGACTCTGCTCTCGGCGTGGCTGCGTGTCGGGTGGGGGAAGGGTGCTAAGCCATGGTGGGGGAGACTCTGCTCTCGGCGTGGCTGCGTGTCGGGTGGGGGAAGGGTGCCAAGCCATGGTGGGGGAGACTCTGCTCCCGGCGTGGCTGCGTGTCGGGAGGGTGACGGGTGCCAAGCCACGGTCGGGGGTACTTTGTTCCCGTCTTACCTGCGGGTGGGATGGGGAAGATGGCCGTGGTTGGCACGGAGCCGGGGGAGCCAATCGGTGCCAGGTGCGGTAGCCGATCACCCAGATTCTTTTCGGCGGACGCGCCTGGCACCGATGGGCTTCCACGGCGGCGTTGATCAAATGCACCAATTCGGTGCCATTTCGCACCAAATGGATGCGAATTTCCAACATTCTCACCGATGACCAAACTAATGTGCATAATAATCAAGGCGTTACCAAAAGCACCACCATGGCACAGCTCTTGCTGTTTCAAAGACCCTGATTCCTGATAAGGTGCAGCACTTTCGGGGCATAATCACCCGGGAGTGAGCACCATAAATCCCTAATGGAGGACCCAAGATGTCAGAGAAGACTCTGAACCTGATCAAGGAAAGCGAAGCGAGCTGGGTTGACCTGCGCTTCACCGACAGCCGCGGCAAGGAGCAGCACGTATCGATTCCCGCAACAGAGGTCGACGAGGACTTCTTTGAGGAAGGCAAGATGTTCGATGGCTCGTCCATCGCAGGCTGGAAAGGCATCAACGAGTCCGACATGATTCTCATGCCCGACGACAGTGCCTCTGTGGTTGACCCCTTCACGGATGACACCACGGTCATCGTGCGCTGCGATATTGTGGAGCCCTCCACGATGCAGGGCTACGAGCGCGATCCCCGCTCGGTGGCCAAGCGTGCCGAGGAGTACCTGGCATCCACGGGTATCGGCGACACCGCGTTCTTCGGTCCCGAGCCGGAGTTTTTCGTGTTTGATGACGTTAAGTGGCACGCCGACATGTCAGGCGCCGGCTACTCTATCAACTCCGAAGAAGCCGCGTGGGCCTCAAGCCACAGCTTTGACGACGGCAACATCGGCCACCGCCCCGGCGTGAAAGGCGGTTACTTCCCCGTTCCGCCCGTTGATTCACTGCACGACATTCGCGCTGCCATGTGCGCCGCAATGACCGAGATGGGCCTGGAAGTCGAAGTACACCACCACGAAGTCGGCACCGCCGGCCAGTGTGAGATCGGTGTCAAATTCAGCACGCTGGTACGTAAGGCTGACGAAGTACAGATCCTCAAGTACTGCGTACACAACGTGGCCCACGCCTACGGCAAAACCGCCACCTTCATGCCCAAGCCTCTCGTCGGCGACAACGGCTCAGGCATGCACGTGCACCAGTCCATCGCCAGCGGTGGTGAGAACACCTTTGCCGGCGACGGCTACGCCGGCCTTTCTGAAACCGCGCTTTACTACATCGGCGGTATCATCAAGCACGCCCGCGCCCTGAACGCATTCACCAACGCGTCCACCAACAGCTACAAGCGTCTGGTACCGGGCTTCGAAGCACCGGTCATGCTCGCCTACTCTGCGCGCAACCGCTCCGCCTCGATCCGTATTCCCTACGAGCCCAGCCCGAAGGGCAAGCGCGTAGAAGTACGCTTCCCCGATCCCACCGCCAACCCCTACCTCGCCTTCGCGGCGATGCTGATGGCGGGTATCGACGGTATCCAGAACAAGATCCACCCCGGCGATGCCGCCGACAAGGATCTGTACGATCTGCCCCCGGAAGAAGGCAAGGCGATTCCCACGGTTGCTTCCAGCCTGAGCATGGCCCTTGAAGCACTCGATGCGGACCGCGGCTTCCTGACCGCCGGTGGCGTGTTCACCGACGACATGATCGACGGTTACATCGAGCTCAAGAGCGAAGAGATCGAGAAACTCGACATGACGACGCACCCCGTCGAGTTCGACATGTACTACTCTGTTTGAGCCGACCACGGCTGACGCGAACCCGCTCTTCGGAGCGGGTTTTTTTTGCCCTGAATTCTGCTACGGTGAGTAAAACAGCGGGTATTTAACGATGCGAACTTTACTCTTCGGCTCGGTAACGGCACTTCTTCTGGCGCCCGGCTTGTCGCTCGCTCCCGCTGCCTGGAGCCAGATTTACAAGGTGACCGACGACGAAAAAGGCGTTGTATTCACGGACCGCCCACCGACGGTAAGCAACGCTCCGCAGTCGACCGTGGAACGCGTGGAGTTGCAGGACACCAACACGGCGGCACCCGTCGCCGTCAGGCCAAAAGCCCCTGAGGCCACCCTGACTCCTCAGCAGGAAGAAGCGCCCGCACCCAGCGTGCAGATCACCACACCAGCCAATGAAACCACCATTGCCATGGGTCCCGGCAACTTTGCCGTAAGCGCCACCGCCACCCCGCCCCTGGAGCGGCACGAACGGCTGGAACTGCTGATGGACGGGCAGGCGATCGGCGCCGCGCAAAATTCGTCCAGTTGGTTCATCGAGGGCGCGTTACGCGGCCCCCATGACCTGGTGGTGCGCCGCACCACCTCCCGCGGCAAGACTGTCGCGGTCTCAGACTCAGTGCGTGTATACGTGCTGCGCCCCTCTATCATCCGCCGCTGAGACCTGCACAACACCCACCCCTCGCACCGGCCGTGGCTGTCGGGGCAGTTTGTCGCACAAAAAAACGCCTCATAATGGTGCAAACGCGTTATCCTTCGCTCATGGCGCATTCAGGGCAGCTGCCATGACTTATAAATGTAAGTACTTACTTTCATACTAAGGTAAAGGTAGCCTTTATTTAAAACTATTTATTCTTCAATCTTGATAGATGGCGCTGATCTTGCTTCATTTCTAGGCACAGTGAACCAAATCAGTGGCAAACTGATATTCAATGCTTCAACAAGACATTATCGACAACATCAGCAGCGGTATTATCGGGCTCGATGCATCGCATCGTGTGCGCCTGATCAATCCCGCTGCGGAAGCCCTGCTGCAGCTTTCCGAAGCCCGGCTGATCGGCCAGAAGATCAGTGAACTGGATACGCCAGACATGCCCTGGTCCTCCTCGCTGGAGCAGGCGGTCTCTGAGGGCCGGGCGATTGTGCGCCGCGGCCTGGTACTGGCTATGCGCGACGGCAAACCGGTGCAGGCCGATATGACCCTCACCCCATTGACCCAGTCCACGCTGGCCTTTCTGATTGAACTGCAGCCTGTAGACCGGCTCTTGCGCATCAGCCGCGAAGAGAACCAGTTGAACGCCCAGGAAACCACGCGGCACGTCGTCCGCGGCCTGGCCCACGAGATCAAGAACCCCCTGGGCGGAATCCGCGGCGCCGCCCAATTGCTGGAGCGTGAACTGCCCGAGGGGCATTTGCAGGAATACACCGGCATCGTCATTCAGGAGGCGGATCGGCTGCGCAATCTGGTGGACCGGCTGCTAGGACCCAACACACAACCGACCATCGAAACCCTGAACGTGCACGAGATCCTCGAACACGTATTGCAGCTGATCTGCGTCGAGGCCGGCAAACGCCTGAGCCTGTTGCGGGACTATGACCCCAGTCTGCCCGAGCTTCAGGGTGACCGGGGCCAGCTCATCCAGGCGCTGCTGAACATTCTGCGCAACGCGCTGCAGGCGACCGAGGACCTGCCGCGCTGTGAGATCACCCTGCGGACGCGGTCCCAGCGTCAGTTCACGATAGGCGAGAAGCGCCACCGTCTGGTTTGCCGCATCGACATTGTCGACAACGGTCCAGGCATTCCGCCAGAGCTGCAAGAGACGCTGTTTGTGCCCATGATCAGTGGCCGCGCCGAGGGCACGGGACTTGGACTGTCGATCTCGCAATCCATCGTGCACCGCCACGGCGGCCTGCTGACCTGCGAAAGCCGGCCCGGCGAAACCACTTTCACCCTTTACCTACCCATGGACAACTGACTATGCAAATCACCGGTACGGTCTGGGTCGTTGACGATGACCAGTCAATCCGCTGGGTTCTGGAGCGCGCGCTCACCCAGGCGGGCATAGCCCGCGAGTGTTTCAGCGATGCGGAGTCCCTGCTGCGACGCATGGAGGCCGAGCAACCCGACGTGGTCATTTCAGATATCCGCATGCCCGGCATCGACGGTTTTGAGCTGTTGCAACGTATTCAGGAAGCGCATCCGGACATGCCCGTGATCATCACCACGGCGCACTCGGACCTGGACAGCGCCGTGGCCTCGTACCAGCAGGGGGCGTTTGAATACCTGCCCAAACCCTTCGACATCGACGAAGTCATTGCGGTAACCGAGCGTGCCCTCGCCCAGGCCCGGGAACGCGCCCGGGCCAGCTTTCGCCCGTCGGTGCGCACCACCCCCTCGCCCGAGATCATTGGCGAAGCGCCGGCGATGCAGGAGGTGTTTCGCGCCATCGGCCGCCTTGCTCACAGCAACATTACGGTACTGATCAACGGCGAATCCGGCACCGGTAAAGAGCTGGTCGCGCGCGCCCTGCATCGTCACAGCCCGCGCGCCTCGGCCCCGTTCATCGCCCTGAACATGGCCGCCATTCCCCGCGACCTCATGGAGTCGGAACTGTTTGGCCACGAGAAGGGCGCGTTCACCGGTGCCAACACCCGCCGTGAGGGCCGCTTCGAGCAGGCCAATGGTGGCACGCTCTTTTTGGACGAGATCGGCGATATGCCCGCCGAAACCCAGACGCGACTGCTACGGGTGCTGGCCGATGGGGAGTTTTATCGCGTGGGTGGTCATACGTCGCTGCGTGCAGATGTTCGCATCATCGCCGCCACGCACCAGGACCTTGAGGGTCTGGTGCGCCGTGGTGACTTCCGCGAGGATCTGTTTCACCGCCTGAACGTCATCCGCATTCACATTCCGCGCCTGTCAGAACGTCGCGAAGACATTCCCAAACTCATGAGCTTCTTCTTCGAGAAGGCGGCACAGGAGCTGGGGGGCGCACCGAAGGTACTGCTACCCGACACACAGAATTTTCTCATGTCGCTGGAATGGCCGGGCAACGTGCGTCAGCTCGAGAACACCTGTCGCTGGTTGACGGTGATGGCCTCGGGCCGGGAGATTCACTTGTCGGACCTGCCTCCTGAGCTGGGCCGTACAGAAGAAGCCACCGGAGCGGACCAGGAAACACACTGGCAGGAACTGCTGTGCCAGTGGGCCCGCAACGAACTGGTGAGCGGCAAGAACCACATTCTGCGCGAGGCGGTGCCCGCCTTCGAACGCGCGCTGATCGACGTTGCCCTCGCCCACACCCGCGGACGCAAACGCGACGCGGCGGAGCTGTTGGGCTGGGGCCGCAATACGCTGACGCGCAAGATGAAAGAACTGTCCATGGACGGTTGAGCAATGCTGCACATCGGCCTGTATGAGCCGGAGATTCCACCCAATACCGGCAACATCATGCGCTTATGCGCCAATACAGGCTGCGCCCTGCATCTGATCAAGCCGCTGGGGTTTTCACTCGAAGAGAAACAGCTGCGACGTGCGGGGTTGGACTACCGCGATCTCGCCACCGTAACGGTGCACGACAACCTACCTGCGTTGATCGAACACCTTGAGCAACCCCGTACCTGGGCCTTCACGACCAAGGCTGACAGGCGCTACACCGATGCGGCGTACGCGGCCGGGGACCTGTTGCTGTTCGGCCCCGAAACCCGGGGACTGCCCCAAACCGTACTCGAAGAGCGGGGTTCCCACTGCCTGCGCGTGCCCATGAAGACCGACAGCCGCAGCCTCAACCTGAGCAACACCGTCGCCCTGGTAGCCTACGAAGGACTACGCCAACTGGGTTTTGGGGATCTGATCTGACCCGTCACCGACCGGATCAGGAACGCCGCCCGGGGTTCGGGCGGCGCCGGGGAGCGATCAGTGCGCGGCTTCGCCGCCTGCGGCCTGCTGCTCCGCCTGCTGACGCAGGGCCTGTTCGTACAGTGCTTCAAAGTTCACCGGCGCGAGCATCACCGGCGGAAAACCACCTTTGACGACCAGGGAGTCGATGTTCTCGCGAGCGTACGGGAACAGGATGTTCGGTGCGGCGGTGCCGAGCACACGACGGAGTTGGTCTTCGTCGAAGCCGACGATCGAAAAAATACCCGCTTGCTGCACTTCTACAAGAAACGCGGTTTCTTCATCGATCTTGGCGGTCAGCGTGATGCTAAGCACGACTTCGTAGTTGCCCTGCTCATCGATGGTGTTGCTACGCGTATTCAGGTCTACGTTGACCTTCGGCTGCCACTGCTTCTTGAACACGCCTGGGGTGCTCGGTGACTCGAAGGAAAGGTCCTTGTTGTAGATGCGCTGCATTACAAACTGCTGCTGCGCTTGTCCCTGGGCGGCTACCTGTTCGTCGGCCATGATGTAACTCCTTGATTTGGATTAAATTGGAATGTGTCGTTCAGTTAGCGGCGCTCAGCAGGCGATCCAGCTCGCCACTGCTGTCCAGTGCCGCAAGGTCCGTGTAGCCCCCAACGTGGGTGTCTCCCACCCAGATCTGGGGAACCGTGCGCTGCCCCGCCAGCTCGGTCATATGCCGGCGCAATTCGGGATTGCCATCCACGGGGATTTCTTCGTAGGCCACGTCCTTCGCACGCAGCAGGCGACGCGCTGCCATGCAGTAGGGGCAGAAACGTGTCGAGTACATAACTACGGCGGCGGTCATGAATCGCGCTATTTTGCGACGGTGGGCAGTTGGAGGTTGGACCACTCCATCATGCCACCGGCCATTTTGTACACGCGATTGAAGCCCGCGGCGCGCAACTGCTTGCCCGCCGTGCCGGCCTGCTGGCCCATGTTGCAAACGAGCACCACGGGCTTGTCGCGGTAGCTTTCGAGCTCACCCTGGCGCGCGGCCAGCTTCGCCGTTGGGATGTGCACGGCATCAACGATGTGACCCTGCTTGAACGCGGCGGCGTCGCGCAGGTCCACAAACACGCCGGATTCGGCGTTCACCAGGTTGATCGCCTGCTGTGGACTCACGGCAGGGCCCGCCTTACGGCTCTCGTGATTGATCAGCATGGCGATGGCCACCAGCAGTGCTCCCATCAGCATCCACTGCTCGGCGGCGAATTCCAGAAAAAGTTCCATGGATAGTGCTTGTGACTCGGGTCGGGTTGGCGATCAGTGGGTGCTTGCGCGGCCCTGCGGATCGTCGGACTGGGGTGAAAAAGGTCGCGGATTATAACCCCTGCCCCGTATTGGCTCCACCCTCTCAAGACCCCGCTCAAGCCCCATCGCTAGCCCCCTCTCGCGCCCCCTCTGGTGCGACCGCCAGGTCCGCTGGTTTCCGTCCAAGCCTAGGCGACGGGTACGGGCAACCGCTACACTTCGACGTCGCGGGGTATCGAACGCCCCGGACCACGGCCCCGACGCTGCAAATCACGTAAATACTGGACATCTGGCTCATGAACACCGCCCTCAAGACCCCCGTTGTATTAATCATCCTGGACGGCTGGGGGCACCGTGAGGAAACCCGCGACAACGCCATCGCCAACGCCACCACGCCCACCTGGGATCGCCTGTGGGCCGAAGCGCCCCACACGCTGATTTCGGGCTCAGGACTGGATGTGGGGCTGCCCGAAGGTCAGTTCGGCAATTCCGAGGTGGGGCACATGAGCCTGGGCTCGGGCCGCGTGATCTTTCAGAGCATCTCGCGCATCGACGAGGCCATCCGCGATGGTCGTTTTCACAGCAACGAGGTCTACAACCAGGCCATCGACAGCGCCGTCGCAGACGGCGGCGCCATACATGTCATGGGTCTGCTCTCACCCGGTGGCGTGCACAGTCATGAACGCCAGATTTTTGAAGCCCTGCGGCTCGCGGCCCAGCGCGGTGCAACGCAGATTTATCTGCACGCCTTTCTGGACGGGCGCGACACGCCACCTCGCAGCGCCGAGGCCTCGTTGATCGCCGCCGACCAGTGCTTTGCCGAGCTGGGGGTGGGTCGCACCGCCACGGTAACGGGCCGCTACTTCGCCATGGACCGGGACCAGCGCTGGGACCGTGTCGAGCCCGCCTACCGGCTGCTCACCGAAGGCGTGGCCCAGCACACGGCCGCCGATGCCGTTACCGCATTGAACAACGCCTACGCGCGGGACGAAAACGACGAGTTCGTTGCCCCCACCCGCGTTGGCGACGCCGCACCGATCCGTGATGGCGACGCAGTGCTGTTCATGAATTTTCGTGCCGACCGGGCCCGCCAGCTGACCCGCGCCTTTACCGACGATGACTTTAACGGCTTCGAGCGCAATCAGCGTCCCGCGGTGCGCTTTGTCACCACCACGGAGTACGCGGCAGACATCAACGCGCCCTGCGCCTTCCCCCCCGAGTCCCTCGACAACGTTCTGGGTGCCTGGGTGGCTGAGCGCGGCATGACGCAACTGCGTATCGCCGAGACCGAAAAGTACGCCCACGTCACCTTCTTCTTCTCGGGTGGACGCGAGGCCGAGTTCGACGGCGAGACGCGGATTCTGGTGCCCTCACCTGACGTCGCGACCTAC
This sequence comes from Gammaproteobacteria bacterium, assembly GCA_030433415.1. GTDB lineage: Bacteria > Pseudomonadota > Gammaproteobacteria > Pseudomonadales > Halieaceae > Congregibacter. The sequence goes on from JAUIMF010000035.1 coordinate 8,528, forward strand.
GATCTCAAGCCCGAAATGAGTGCTCCAGAGGTGACCGACAAACTGGTGGAAGCGATCCGCTCGCGCGATTACGACCTCATTGTGTGCAACTACGCCAATGGCGATATGGTCGGACACACGGGCAGCTATACTGCGGCGATGGCGGCGGTAGAGACTCTCGACGCCTGCCTCGCCCGGGTAGAGGCCGCACTGCGCGAAGTCGACGGCCAGGCGCTGATCACGGCGGACCACGGCAATTGCGAACAGATGCAGGACTACGAATCGGGCCAGTTGCATACGCAGCACACCACGCAGCTCGTTCCCCTGGTGTATCTGGGTTCGCGGGACCTGCGCCTGAACGAGCAGGGCGGCATTCTCGCCGATGTCGCGCCGACGCTGCTCGACCTCATGAACGTGGAGCAGCCCCCGCAGATGAGCGGCCACAGCCTTGTCGAAAGCGCCTGATTCAGTAACGCCGTGCCCGCGCAACACCCGGCTTTCGCGGTGACAAAAGCACCCACACGGCAGCGACGCACTGCGGCGCTGCCCGTTGCCGGCCTACTCCTTGGCGCGCTCCTTGTGCCACCAGCACTGGCCGATGAAGCACAGGAAACTCGCGAGCGCATTGAACAACTCGAGGCCCGCATCGCCGATGTGCGCCGGGCCCAGCAGGCGCGCAATCGCGAGCGCGGCGCGCTGCAAAAAGAACTTGAGAACCGCGAACGGGAACTGGCCGATCTGGCACGCAAAAAGCGCGGCGTCGAAAGCGAGCGCGCAACGACCCAAGCCCGCATCGGCGACCTGCGTCAACAGCAGCAGTCCCTGAATGCGTCAGCGCAGGCGCAACAGCAGGCGGTGAAGGACGAATTGCTGGCGGCCTACCGCAGCGGAGGCAACGATCAGTTGCGCCTGCTGCTGGGAGACGACGACCCCCAGACCCTGGCGCGCCGCCTCACCTATTACCGCTACATTCTCAAGGCCCGCAGCGAGGTGCTGGATCGCTACGAGGCAACGCTTGAGGAACTGAATGAGGTAGCCGCCGAGCTCGAACAGCAACGGGCCCAGCTGCTGGCGCAGGAGCAACGCCTCACCGCGCAACAGGCAAAGCTCGAAGAGACCCGCGCCGGGCGCCGCGACGTGCTCGCCCGCATCGAGAGTGACCTTGCCCAGGGTGAGCGCGAAATCGCCACGCAGTTGGCGGAGCAACAGGAGCTGGAGACGCTGCTCGAAGAGATCGAAGCGGCCCTGGCGCAACTAATCCCCGAAGAGAATGTCCAAGCTTTCAGTGAGGCCCGAGGCAGCATGGCATGGCCTGTTGAAGGCCGTATCACGGAGCGCTTTGGCCGCCCGCGCAACAGCGGCAAGATGAAGTGGCAGGGCGTGCGCCTCAAGGCCGAAACCGGCGCTACCGTGTCGGCGATTCACCACGGCCGCGTGGTGTACGCGGACTGGCTGCGAGGCTCGGGCCTGCTGCTGGTGATAGACCACGGTGAGGGCTATATGAGCCTGTACGCGCACAACGAAAGCCTGCTGCGCGACGTGGGCGAATGGGTGTCGACCGGTGCCGCCATCGCCACCGTGGGCGACAGCGGCGGCCAAAGCGAAGCGGGGCTCTATTTCGAGATTCGCAAGGACGGCAAACCCACCAACCCCCAGGCCTGGTGCAGCGGCTAGCACACCGGGGATTGCGCTACACTCAAGGAACACAGTTACCCATGGCAGCATATATGGACCTTACCGATACGGGCTCGCCAGCCCCTGCACCGCAGCTTGATCGCCCGGCTTTAACCAGCCGGTTGTGGTCGCGTCTGGTCCTGCCATGTCTTGGCGCCGCCGTAATACTGGGTGGCGCAGCGCCAACCATGGCGCAGCATCCCAATATGCCGCCGGCGGGTGAACTGCCGCTGGACGAATTGCGCACCTTTGCCGATGTGTTCAACCAGATCCGCATTGGCTACGTCGAAGAAATCGAAGACAGCGAACTGCTGGAGTACGCCATCAAAGGCATGCTCATGGGTCTGGACCCTCACTCCGTCTACCTGACCCGCGATGCCTTTGAAGACCTGCAGACCTCTACCACGGGCGAGTTTTCGGGCCTGGGACTCGAAGTGGGCATGGACAACGGCTACCTCACGGTCATCGCGCCCATCGACGGCTCGCCGGCAGCGGAGGCCGGTATGCTCCCTGGCGATATCATCCTCAAGCTCGACGGCACCACCATCAAGGGCAAGAGCCTGAACGAAGCCGTGGATCAGATGCGCGGACCCGTAGGCAGTGAAATCATCGTAACGATTGGTCGCGCCGGCGAAACCCAGCCCTTCGACCTGACCCTGGTACGCGACACGATCCGCGTGGCCAGCGTACGCCAGCGCTGGCTGGAATCCGGCTACGGCTATCTGCGCATCTCACAGTTCCAGAAAAACACCGGCGAGGATGTGAGCGAAGCCATTGCCAAACTGCAGGCTGAGCAACCTATCAAGGGTCTGGTGCTGGACCTGCGCAACAATCCTGGTGGTGTACTTGGCGCCAGCGTGGACGTCGCAGGCCTGTTCATGGAAGGCGGTACCGTGGTGTACACCGAGGGCCGTCTGGACAATTCGGCGCGCAACTACAACGCCACCGAAAAAGACATGACAGCAGGCGTGCCATTGGTGGTACTGATCAATGGTGGCTCGGCCAGCGCCTCCGAGATTGTCGCCGGCGCCCTGCAGGATCACTCCCGAGCGGTGATCATGGGCACAGAGAGCTTCGGCAAGGGCTCGGTGCAGACTGTGTTACCGATCTCGGAAGATCGCGCCGTCAAACTCACCACCGCCCTGTACTTTACGCCCAACGGTCGCTCAATCCAGGCCGAGGGCATCGTTCCCGATGTGATCGTGGATCGGGCCAAGGTTGAAGCCTTCGACGAGTCCCGCCGTATCAGCGAACGCGACCTGGCGGGACACCTCGACAACGCGGGCAACAACGTGACGGGCGATGCGCAAACCAGCCGGGGCCTCATCAGTCAGGACAACCAGCTTTACGAAGCGCTGACGCTGCTCAAGGGTCTGAACATTCTCAAGCCACGAGTACCGAGCGCGCCCGCGGTGGAACAGCAGACCGCCGCGGTCGACGACACCGCACCCCAGCAACCCTGACACAACGCACCGGGAACCTCCCGTGAAGCGATTCTTTGCCGCCACTCTGGTGCTCTTTGTGCTCCTGGTGGCTGGCGGGGTCATCACGCGTCCCACCCCCCTGAGTACCCCCGTTATTCCCATCGAAATCACCAGTGATCCCGACACCTGGCTCCAACAGAAAGAAGACCTCACACGGGAACGCTACGGCCTGGTCGACGGCGCAGAAAAATGTATCACCTGGGCGGGTAGCAGCGGCACCCGCACCGAGTACGCGGTGGTATACCTGCATGGGTTTTCGGCAACACGACAGGAAATCGCCCCGGTACCGGCGCAGGTCGCCGAGTTGCTGGGGGCCAACCTGTTCGAAACGCGCCTGGCAGGCCATGGCCGCCTGCATGAACAACTGGATGGCGTGGTCGCCGAGGACTGGCTGAACGACGGCGCAGAAGCCCTGGCCATCGGCCATCAGCTTGGCGACAAACTCGTTGTGATCGGCGTATCGACCGGCGCCACCCTCGCGCTGACGCTGGCCGAGCACCCGGATTTTCGCGCCGTCGATACGCTGGTGCTGATCTCACCGAACTGGGCACCCGCTGCCGCAGGTTCCGGCATCGCCACAGGACCCTACGGCCCGCAGCTCACCCGCCTGTTTGCAGGCGAAGAGCGTCGCTGGACCGCGGCCAATGATCTGCAGGAGAAGTACTGGACCACCCGCTACCCCACCGAATCCATCATCGAAATGATGCGCCTGGTGGACCTGGCAAATGCCATGACTGCAAGCGCCGAGGTGCCCAGGGCCCTGTTGATCTACTCGCCGCTCGATGATGTGGTGTCGGTGCAGGAGCTGTTGTCGGGTTTCGAGCGCCTGCCGGCGCGGCGCAAAGCCACCCTTGTTGTCGAGGAACCCCGCAGCCTGAGTCCCCACGTACTGACCGGGGCGATCCTTGGACCTGAGGAGGTGGCGCCAACGGTAGAGGCTATCGTGGGTTTTCTGCGCGGAACCTGAGCATCTCTGTTGCAGTTACGCTAAACCCTGACGACGCTGCTCTGTATAGTGTCGCAGCGCTTCAAACTAATCGAGGCTTGCCTCAACGAACATAGCAGGTGCTTTCCACGCAGGTAACAGTAATAGACTCCCCGTCCGCACATTTAAGACTCCAATACGCCTTATCCCCTTCAGCACGATCAAATGAAGCACCATCTGTGCACATCATAGCCTCTGCGATCGTCGTTACCGCATCAGGAGCAGCGCGCGGCGTTACCACTGCGGACGTAGCAGAATCCTGTTTCGTGGATCCTGCCTTTTTAATGGGGATTACGTAACTCGCCGGATACTCGCGATGTTTGTCGGTTATGGCGTCCGTAATTCCGAAATCAATAAATACTGCAGACGCTACAATTTTTGCGCCAATAGTTGACTCGATGGCCCCGGTAGCTTCTCTTCCATCGTCTGTTTTGCAGTGGTACTTCAAGACATCATCTGACCGTCGAATCATCTCGGTGTCAGGTACTTGTATTGACCACTGCCCGCGTTTGTTGGACATCACGCAATCTGCCTCTGAGCCGTCAGACATTGAGAATGCGATTGGAACAAAAGCATCGTTAGTTATGGAGGCACAGCCACCCAGAACAAGAAAGACTAATCCTGCTAAAACTGCCTTTTTTACTGCCATAGAGGCCTACCCACTCCGTCGAACTTATTGAACCCAACGCTATAGAGTGATGGGTGATACGGCAAGATCATTGTTCACATATTCGAACTGGTGCACCAAACAACCACCGCAACTTGTCGCTGGTCCCGGTTACTAGATCAAAGCCGAACTTCAATCCCCGCCGCCGCCATCGCTGCCTTGGCTTCGCCTACGGTGTACTCTCCAAAGTGGAAGATGCTGGCGGCGAGCACCGCATCGGCGCCACCTTCGATCACGCCATCCACCAGATGCTGCAGATTGCCGACGCCGCCCGAGGCGATAACGGGAATATCCACCGCATCGGTGATCGCCCGGGTTACGCCGAGCTCAAAGCCGTCACGGGTGCCGTCGCGATCCATGCTGGTGAGGAGGATTTCTCCGGCACCGAGTTCCGCCATACGTCGGGCCCATTCCACCGCATCGATGCCTGTGGGGCGGCGGCCACCGTGGGTGAAGATTTCGTAGCGAGGGGTGGCGACACCCTCCACGATCACGTCGTCAACGCGTTTGGCGTCGATGGCCACCACGATGCACTGGGCACCAAACCGTTCAGAGGCGCGGCGCACCAGTTCCGGCTCGTGAATCGCGGCGGTGTTGATGCTGACCTTGTCGGCACCGGCATTGAGCATGGTGCGAATATCGTCGACGCTGCGAATGCCACCACCCACGGTCAGGGGGATGAACACCTCGCGGGCGATGGCCTCGACCGTGTGTACCGTGGTATCGCGGGCTTCGTGGCTGGCGGTGATATCCAGAAAAGTAATCTCGTCGGCGCCCTGCTCGTTGTAGCGCGCGGCGATTTCGACGGGGTCTCCCGCGTCGCGGATGTCCACAAAGTTCACGCCCTTTACGACGCGCCCCTGGTCGACATCCAGGCAGGGAATGATGCGACGGGCGAGGCCCATCAGGCAGCGCTCCCCTCGCCCAGGCCATCGCAGTAGGATTGGGCTTCGGCAAGATCCAGCGTGCCCTCGTAGATCGCGCGTCCGGTGATGGCACCGCTGATACCCGCAGCCTGCACCTTGGCCAGAGCGCGAATGTCGCGCATGTTAGTGATGCCTCCAGAGGCGATAACGGGAATGCGACCCGCCTGGGCCAGATCCACCGTCGCTTCGACGTTCACACCCTGCATCATGCCGTCGCGGGCGATGTCGGTGTACACGATGGCACTGACGCCTTCGCTGGCGAAGCGTCGCGCCAGGTCCGTGGCCTGCAGCGCCGAGACTTCGGCCCAGCCGTCAGTGGCCACGCGGCCATCGCGGGCATCCAGACCTACGATGATGCGCCCGGGAAACGCCTGACACGCCTCGGTCACAAAGGCCGGCTCTTTCACCGCCTGGGTACCGATGATGACGTAGCTCACGCCGGCAGCTACGTAATGTTCGATGGTCTGAAGATTGCGGATGCCCCCACCGATCTGGATTGGCAGTTCAGGGAACGCCGCCGCAATCGCGGTAACCGCTTCGCCGTTGACCGGCTCACCGGCAAAGGCACCGTTGAGGTCCACCAGATGCAGACGGCGACAGCCCGCGTCGACCCAGCGCCGCGCGGTGGCCACGGGGTCGTCAGAAAACACCGTGCTGTCGTCCATCTCGCCCTGGCGCAGGCGCACGCACTGGCCGTCCTTGAGATCAATGGCAGGAATAATCAGCATGTTCCGTTCCAGTCCAGAAAGTTGCGTAGCAGTTGCAGACCCGCCCGGTGGCTTTTCTCCGGGTGAAACTGCACCGCAAACAGGTTGTCGCGGGCCAGCGCCGCATCGGCGCTGACGCCGTACTGCACGCTGCCGGCGACCAGGTCGCGGTTCTGCGCATGCACGTAGTAGCTGTGGACGAAGTAGAAACGCTCGCCATCGGGAATACCTTGCCACAGCGCGTGGGGGCGAGCCTGCTGCACGCCGTTCCAGCCCATGTGAGGCACTTTTAAACGCTGGCCATCGGCGTCGGTCAGGGGCGCGCCGAAGTGACGCACGTCACCGTCGATCAGTCCCAGACAATCCACGCCATCGTTTTCTTCTGAGCGCTGCATGAGCGCCTGCATACCCACGCAGATCGCCAGCACAGGCTTGTGCTGCTCCCGCAGCGCCGTGTCCAGCAGCTGATCACAGTGCAGGCGCCGAATCTCGGCCATGCAGTCGCGGATCGCGCCTACGCCGGGAAACACCACACGATCGGCCTGTCGAATCAGGTCCGCATCGTGAGTAACAACTACTTGATCGGCACCCACATGCTGCAGAGCACTCTCCACCGAGTGGAGATTGCCCATGCCATAGTCGATGACAGCGACGGTTCCGCTCACCGGTTACTCCCGCTTAGCAGCGCTGCTCAGAGCACACCCTTGGTCGAGGGCGTGACGCCGGCCATGGCGGGGTCTGCCGCCAGGGCCATGCGCAGGGCGCGACCGAAGGCCTTGAACACGGTCTCGATCTGGTGATGGCTGTTCTCACCGCGCAGGTTGTCGATGTGCAGCGTAACCAGAGCGTGGTTCACAAAGCCCTGGAAGAACTCGCAGAACAGGTCCACGTCGAAATTACCTACGGTGGCGCGAGTGAAGGGAATGTGAAACTCCAGGCCAGGACGGCCGGAAAAATCGATCACCACACGCGACAGGGCTTCGTCCAGGGGCACGTAGGCATGCCCGTAGCGCTGAATGCCTTTTTTGTCGCCCACCGCTTTGGCAAAGGCCTGCCCCAGCGTAATGCCGATATCTTCCACCGTGTGGTGCGCATCGATGTGCAGATCACCGTTGGCTTTGACCACAAGGTCCATCATGCCGTGGCGGGCGATCTGGTCGAGCATGTGCTCGAGAAACGGCAGACCCGTATCGAACTCGGCCTTGCCCGAGCCGTCGAGGTTCACAGACACGCTGATCTGTGTTTCCAGCGTGTCGCGGCTGATTTCTGCAGTACGCCCGCTCATGGCGATCTCCTGGTCTATAACCTGGTCTATACCTTGGCCTATAAAGTGTTGCAGCGATTTATTCGCGGCGGTCCTTCAAGGCGCCTACTCCCGGCACATCCTGGGCGGCGCCTGCGGCGAAGGCGCGACATTATACGCAGGCTGTAACGCTTGTTCATTGGCAATTCTGCCGCCGCAAAGCTAGGCTCGCCAGCCTGATGAATGACTTTGCCCAGCGCCTTCTCACCTGGTACGACGACTTCGGTCGTCACGACCTGCCGTGGCAGAACGACGCCACCGCGTACCACGTGTGGCTGTCTGAAATCATGTTGCAGCAGACCCAGGTTGCCACCGTGATCCCCTACTACGAGCGCTTTACCCGGCGCTTTGCCGACATCCACGCTCTGGCAGAGGCACCGCTGGACGATGTGCTCCATCACTGGAGTGGGCTGGGGTATTACGCCAGGGCGCGCAATCTTCACGCGACGGCAAAGCTCGTGGTTGAACAACATGCAGGCAGCTTCCCCGCCGACCTCGATGCGCTGCAGGCGCTGCCCGGCATTGGCCGCTCAACGGCGGGAGCCATTCTCTGCTCGGCGCTCGGTGGACGCGCGCCCATACTCGATGGCAACGTAAAACGAGTGCTTGCACGCTACGGCGCTGTGGATGGCTGGCCGGGCCGCAGCGCCGTGGCGAAGCGCCTGTGGGAACTGGCAGAACAATACACGCCCACAGAGCGGGTTGCCGATTACACCCAGGCCATCATGGATCTGGGTGCCACGGTCTGCACCCGCAGCCGCCCTGCATGTGCCCTGTGTCCGCAGCGAGCGGATTGTTCGGCACACCGCGAGGGACGGGAACTGGAGTTTCCCGGCAAAAAACCGAAGAAGACCCTGCCAGTGCGCGAAACCACCTTTGTGATCGCCGCCACGCCCGAGGGCGAGGTATTTCTGCAGCGACGTCCGGCGCAGGGCATCTGGGGCGGGCTTTGGTGTTTTCCGCAAACCACATCAAAGGACGAGGCGCTGGGCTATTGTCTGGATCGCCTGGGCAGGCGCGCAACGGCAACGAGCCTGCCATGCATGCGTCATACCTTCAGCCACTATCACCTCGAGATCAGCCCGGTGCTGCTCAGCCTCGAAGATACTCCTACGGTAATTGCCGACCGGGACGATTTGCGTAGCTGGCCCGTATCCGCCCTGCCAGAAGTTGGCCTGGCAGCGCCGGTAAAGACCCTCTGGAGCAAACTTGGCGCTATCATCACGGACCAGTCTGATTAACCGAGAGACCACCCCATGAGCCGCATGGTGCACTGCCGCAAATACCAACAGGAACTACCGGGCCTGGACGCACCGCCCTACCCCGGCCCCAAGGGCCAGGATATTTTTGAGCACGTCTCGAAGCAGGCCTGGAACGAGTGGCAACAGCACCAGACCATGCTGATCAATGAAAAACACCTGAGCCTGATGGACCCGGATACCCGCAAATACCTGCAGGGCGAGATGGACAAGTTCCTGTCCGGTGAGGATTACGATCAGGCCGAGGGCTACGTGCCTCCGTCGGAGTAGGCGCTCAGAAGAACGCCAGGGTTTTCGTGGGCAGGCCTTCGGCGATGTCGTCCGGTACAAAAAAGTCGCGGAACAGTTCGCTGGACGGATCCACCGCGTACTGATCAAAGTCCGTAACGCCCGCCTCGCGCAGGACCACCTCATCCACAAAGAAATTGCCCGTGCACTCGGCAGAGGGGCGCGTGAGGATTTCGTAGGCGGCATCGGCCATGATCTCGACGGTACGGCTGCCCTTGCTGACCGCGTCGCCGCCCAGCACGTTGCGCACCGCCGCCGTGTCGATGGCGGTCAGGGGCCACAGGGAATTCACAGCAACACCGTCATCGGCGAATTCTCTGCTCATGCCCAGAGTGCACAGGCTCATGCCCATCTTGGCGATGGTGTAGGCCACGTGGGGCGCAAACCACTTGGTCTGCATATCCAGGGGCGGCGCCAGATTGAGAATATGGGCATTGCTGCCGTTCTTGAGATAGGGCACGCAGACCTTTGAGGTGAGAAACGTACCGCGCGTGTTGATCTCGTTCATAAGGTCGTAACGCTTCATCTCGGTGTCGAGGGTGGGCGTGGGGCTGATGGCGCTGGCGTTGTTGATGCAGATATCCAGACCGCCGAAGGTCTCGACGGTTTTATCGACCGCCGCCTGCACCTGCTCCTCAAAGCGAATGTCGCAGACCAACGGCAGGGCCTTGCCGCCCGCCGCCTCGATTTCTTCAGCCGCAGTGTAGATCGTGCCCGGCAGCTTGGGGTGGGGTTCGGTGGTTTTGGCGGCGATGGCCACATTGGCGCCATCGGCGGCGGCTCGTTTGGCGATGGCCAGGCCGATGCCACGACTGGCGCCAGTGATAAACAGGGTTTTGCCGGCTAGATTCATGGTGGACTCACTTGGTGTCGGGTAGAAAAGTAAGGGTCAAAACTATTGCATAGTTACGGGTGTTTGCAGACAGTGGATGCCCAGCAACCACGAACGACTGGATTGATCATGGCCCAATTCCTCTCATCTTTCATGCAGCGGGCGTTTTTGCTCACGCTACTCGCCACGGGCATCACCGGCTGCGCCAACCTGACCGACATGGTGGACTTTGACGACCCCCAGATAGAGCTCCTCGGCCTGGAGCCCATGGCCGGTAGCGGCATGGAGGCACGGTTTCTTGTGCGCCTGCGCATCGTCAATCCCAACGGCATACCGCTGGATATCGACGGCATGTCTTACGACGTATTTCTGCGCGATAACAAAGTGCTGTCGGGTGTGAGCAACGAGGGAATCAGCATTGGTGCCTATAGCGAGGGAACGGCGGAACTCGAAGTCGCCGCCGGCATGTTCGGCTCTCTGGCATTGCTACGGGACCTGATGGCGTCGCCCGTCGACGGCGGCCTGCCCTACCGGCTGAACGCAAAGATCTCGCGAAAAGGTCTCGGCGGTGCCATTCGGGTGAGTCGTGAGGGCGAGTTGGATCTGGGGGTGGCGGGTAGGTAACGCGGCCTCCGCGATTTGGAATTGCGCTACACCGGACAGATTACTTGCTACAGAACCGGACAGAACATTAGCTACCTACAGGCGCTGAACTTACCCTTGACTGTAGCCGGGGCTGTAGGTTTAATACGCGCCCCTGCGGGATGACCCGTACGGCCCGTGCCCAGATAGCTCAGTTGGTAGAGCAGGGGATTGAAAATCCCCGTGTCGGCAGTTCGATTCTGTCTCTGGGCACCATTTCTAATCAGCCAATGACATCCAACGCCGATTCAGCCCCCGTCTCACTCGGCACCAGTTCTCAGCACTTAACCAACAGCGCTCCCGAAAGGTGCCCCGAAGGGCACCGTGCACCTTGAGCTGTTAATACTGTCGCGCATGCCCATCACCTCAAACCAAATCGGGTCTCCCGCGGGTTAACGACAATCCGAAAGCGGTAGTTCCACGCGACGCTCTCGCCCATCAGGCAGCATCTCGATCCGGTAACAGCCCTCGATCTCGTAGCGGCTGCCACTCTCGTAGCGGTCACAGTCGCGACAGTCGTCCTGGCCCTGGGCCAGGCTATAGCCAATGGCCGTGCCCACGAGCGCGCTGCCAAGGTACGCCGGTCCCCAGTCCCAGTAGTAGTGCCCGTGGCGATAGACGCGTACCGGACGCGGTCCGTAGTGCCAACGACCACGCCAGTAGTAGCCGCGTGTCGCGCGCGGGCCGTGCCAGCGCGGTCCACTGCGGTAATTACGGAAGTGTCGATCATGGCCGCGCCGATCATGGCGATCCCAGCGCTGCTCATGGTCGCGATGTCCGCGGTCACCGCGGTGGCGGTCGTCTCGGTCATCGCGGTCCGCGAGGGTGACTGCCGGGCTGGCGGCGAGCAGGCCCGCAACGGTGATAGCAAGTACTCGGTTCCTTTTCATGGTGTGCACCTCCTGTTCGTTTGCTGCACGGGGACAGCATAGGCAGGCGTCCCTGAACGCAGGCTGAACGGCACAGCGCCAATTTTCTGCATCCGTTCAGGATTCATTCAGGCGTCGGGGCGTAGCCTGAGATTGACCCAAGCACTGCGCCTGTCGCGCAAGGAGATCACCATGAAACCGCTCACCGCCGCACTCTGCCTCGCCTTTCCCGCCTTGGCCTTCGCTGACACGCACAGCACCGTGGTGGATGCGCCGGTGGTGTCGACAGAACCGATCGTAGAGGTCGTTACCGAACGTATTCCCCACGAAACCTGTCGTAAAGAGCGCGTGCGGGTGGTCGAGCGCAGTCGCGGTAACTCGGCGACACCGGCACTGGTTGGCGCTGTGATCGGTGGTGCGGTAGGTAGCGTGGTCGGCGACAACTCCCACAACAAAGACATCATCACCGGTGCCGGCGCGGTCCTCGGTGCCTCCGTCGGCAATGATGTGGGACGGGCGCGTCGCGGCGATCACGTCTACTACGTCACCGAGGACGTGTGTTCCGTGGAGTACGAGTTGCGCGAGCGTGAACAGGTCAGTGGCTATCGCGTGCGCTACCGTTTCGGCGATACCATCTACGAAACACGCACTGCCTACGCGCCTGGTGAGACCATCGCCGTGCGTGTAGCGCTCGAACCGCTGCCTCGATAACGCACGGGGTGGTGTACGGGAGGACTGCTTGGCAGCACGCAAACGCCTGATGGCGGCCCTGTTGATGACCGTCTGCTGCTTTGGACCGCAGGCCGCCGCGCGCACCGACGAAAATGATATCGAGCGCTGGCGTCAGCGGATGCTGCGCGCCCTTGAGGATTCCACATCGCGAAAGCCAGAGCGCGCGCAAGGTGAAGACGATAAACGCCAGTCCCTCGCTGGCCCACGTGCCGATGACCCACGCGCCAGCGCCGCGGCGGCCGAGGCCCGGCGCCGCTACGGCGGACGTCCGCTGGCGGTGGTGCCCTTTCGCGATGGCTACCGGGTGCGTCTGTTGCTGGAAGACGGGCGCGTGACCACGGTAGAAATAGAGGACTGAGTCGTGCGTCTACTGGTAGTTGAAGACGACGCGCGCCTGCGGCAGCGACTCACGGAGCATTTCACCGCGGCGGGCTGGGTGGTGGACGCCGCCGCCGATGGCCGTGAGGCACAGCACTTCGCCACGAACTACCCCTGCGACATCGCCATTGTCGACCTGGGATTGCCCGACGTATCTGGAATCGAGCTGATCCGTAGCTGGCGGGATGCCGGGCTCGATGTGCCCATTCTTGTGCTCACGGCCCGCGCTGAGTGGCAGGACAAGGTCAGTGGCCTTGAGGCCGGTGCGGACGACTACGTGACCAAGCCTTTCTATCTGGAAGAGGTCGACGCCCGATTGCAGGCACTCCTGCGCCGCGTAGAGGGCCGGCGCAGCAATGTCGCCCACTACGGTGAGTTACGCATCGATTACGGTGCCCGCCGGGTAATGCAGGGGGAACAAGAGGTAAATCTGACCGCCTTCGAATACAACACCCTCGCCTACCTGGCCCATCGCGCTGGCGAAGTCGTTTCTCGCACCGAACTGCTGGAGCACCTCTACGATCACGACGCGGACCGCGACAGCAACGTCATCGAAGTGTTTGTTGGGCGTCTACGACGCAAGCTCGACCCGAAGGGCGACCTGCAACCCATCGAGACCGTGCGCGGCGCCGGATACCGTTTCACGCCAGAGCGGACCAGCGCGTGAAGATTCTCCCCCGAGCTCTGGTGTCGCGCCTGCTGCTGGCCTCGCTGCTGTTACTGCCGGTGTCGCTGGGCGCTACCGCCTGGTACCTGGATCGCGCGCACCGCGTTGCCCTCGACGCGGCCATGGCAGAACGGCTGCAACTGCAGGTACTGGCGCTGCTCGCCCAGGCGGAGGTGGGTGATGGATTCGAGCTACCGCTGCTGCCCCTGGAGCCACGCCTGGCGCAGGCCAACTCCGGGCTGTACGCCGCAGTCACCAACGCGCGCGGCGAGCTGCTGTGGTTGTCGCCGTCTGCGGCCCTGCTGGATGCGCCACTGCAGGCGCTGCTTACCGGCGTGCCGGCACTTGCCACCGGTGAACGACACGACAGCGAACGCGCCGGGCTTTTGCGTCATAGTTACCAGGTACTCTGGGAAGTTGAGTCAGGCGTCGAGCTGCCGCTGCGCTTTACGGTGGCAGAGAGCACCTCGCCGCGGGACGCGGATGCCCGCGCCTTCCGGGAACGGTTGTGGCTCTGGCTCGGGGCAACGCTGCTGCTGTTGCTCCTGGTGCAGTTGCTGATCGTACGCTGGGGACTGCAGCCGCTGCGCCGTCTCAGCGTCGCCATCGCACGTATCGAAGCAGGAGAGGCGGCCCGCCTGGAGGGCTACTGGCCACGGGAGGTACGCCCATTGGTCGACAACCTGCAGACGCTGCTGGATGGTGAGCAGCGCCGTCGCGAGCGCATGCGTAACACCCTCGCCGATCTCGCACACAGCCTGAAAACCCCATTGGCAGTTCTGCGTAGCGCCGACCCTTCCGCCCCCGACTACGCAGCCCTACAACGCGAACAACTCGAACGCATGGAAGAAGTCGTGGCCTGGCAACTGCAACGTGCCAGCGGCGGCCAGCAGCACCTTCTGCAGCGGGTGCACGTGGCGCCAGCCCTTGAGCGCTTGCGGGACACGCTGCTCAAGGTCTACGCCGAGCGCGAACTGGAAATCACCGTGCGCTGCCCACAGGATGCGCGCTTTCGCGGCGATGAGCGGGATCTACTGGAGCTGCTCGGCAACCTGCTGGACAACGCCTGCAAATACGGCCGACGTCGCATCGATGTCGAGGTCAGTGGCGGCATCGGGGGGCAGGCGCTGCGCATTGTCGTGGAGGACGACGGTGAGGGCATATCCCCAGAGCTTCGCGACGCCCTGGTGCAGCGCGGCGCACGCGCTGACACGCGTGGTGAAGGACAGGGCATTGGCCTGGCGATGGTGCTCGAAATCGTACGAGCCCAGGGTGGTCGTCTGAGTTTTGCCGACAGCCCACTCGGGGGCGCGCGGGTTGTGGTGACGCTGTCGTAGCCGGCATCCGTCACAGATGCCGGCTTAGCGTCGGAAGGTCTTCGTCGACTTACGCGTTGGTACGGCGCCGACGCATGGCCGCGAATCCCATGATTCCGGGAATCAGCAACAAGACCGTACCGGGTACCGGCACCGTGCCGCCGCCTGTGGTTTCGCCATCGTCATAGGTAACAGACACCGAGAATACATCGGCGATGCCGATCGTTGCGTCATTGAAATTCTGGTGGTCCGGATCAGGCACATCCTGGAAGGTGGAGTACATAAAGCCGCGGGAGTTCGAGCCCACAGCGCTGACGCCGTTGTCCTCCCAACTACAGATGTACCCCGGCGCTGTAGTTCCATCCATCACCACGAACCAGCCACGGTCTACCCCGCAACCACCCCAGTTATTGTTCACATACCAGTGACGATCATTCGAGGGGGAACCCTCAATATTGAACCATTGACCAGTGAAGTAGGGATTTACAAGATCCTGCCCCGGAAAGCCCGTCGTACCCCAGCTCGAAGACGTCAGGTTGGACAGATCGAAGAAATCGGTCTTGGTGGTGCCCGCAGGATCAAACTCAAGAAAAGCCACCTCCTGACCGTCGCGGTGCATCGCCACGCGTACGCTGTCGATCGTGCCCCAGTTGGAATCAATCCAGCTGTCTTTCAGGTCGATGCCATTGTTGGTGAGTGACGTAGCGCCCACCACACCCTCATTGACGCCAACGGCGTTGACCCAATCCAAATACGGATCGACAATTCCACCCGCCGTCGTCGCAAGATCGCTGACCTTCATAACAACACGGGTTATCGGCGCAGCATTTGCCTGCGCAACGCCCAAAGCGAGAATTCCAGCCGAAATAAGTCCCAGGGTTCTATTCATCTTTACCATCCTCATTTATCACGATCAGGCGTCTCCGGCGCCGTCGGTAAGGTTAGCCTGCTGCAAAATACGCACCGCGCTAATAAAGTCCTGCAAATTCAATGTCTTGACAGAGCCAAGGATGATCGCAGCAAAATATTTGTAAAGTTTTTCGACGAGCGCGTCTGAGGCTACCGAAAAGTATTGGTTGCGCTGACAGAAGCGGACGGCGCCACACCTGATGAGTGCGTGGTAGAAACCCACACACTGACGATTCAAAATTCTTGTAAAACCCCACGAAAAACGTTTACGTGAATAAAAGTCATTTGCATCTGAGATTTTTAGGTTCCACTATACAACCCACGGATTTATTTGCTGTCCAGTAGATTCGTACTTTCTCATTCGTAATGACTAATTGGGGGAACCATTATGGGAATGGCAAGTGAGTTCAAAGAGTTCGCCATGAAGGGCAATGTGGTGGATATGGCTGTGGGCATCATCATTGGTGCCGCGTTTGGCAAAATCGTGGCGTCATTCGTGAACGATATTCTGATGCCGCCGCTTGGCGTGCTGATTGGTGGCGTCGACTTCAGCTCTCTGTCTGTTGTGATTCAGGAGGCAACCGAAGCTACGGAGGCCGTCACGATCAAATACGGGGCGTTCATCCAGACGTGTGTTGACTTTCTTATCGTTGCCTTCGCGATCTTCATGGCCGTGAAAGTCATGAACAGTCTGAAGAAGGAAGAAGAGGTCGTAGAAGAAGCGCCGGCGGAACCGGAAGCACCCCCGGCAGACATCGCTCTGCTGACAGAGATCCGGGATCTGCTGAAGCGATAGTCACGCCGCCATGAGAGCAGGTCAGACCAATCTGATCAACCCAGCGATGCCGCCACGGTGTGCGAACACCTGGCGGTATCGGCTCTGTTTGTAGCGTCGCTTTTAAAACGCTATACCTGTTCCTATGGCCGATACGCCCCACCGCAAAACTGACGCCAAACGAAACGGCGAAGCCGACCGGCGTCGTGGCGAGCGCCGACTGAAGAGTCGGCGATCTACCTTTCGTCGTCACACCTACTGCCGAAGGCAATCACAGTACAGCTTTGACGAACTGGCGATTCCTGTTGAGATCGAGCGCCGCGTTGGAGAGCGCCGCGAGGGTTGCCGGCGTGTCTACGAGCGCCGTAGCTCGGATCGTCGCGTCGACGATCGACGCAAAGGCATACGCACCGATCGCACACCGCTCAATCCCAGGGGCTTTTTAACCAGGGAAGAACGCGATTACCTGGCCTCGCTGAATTCGTCGGACGACTGACTTCTACTCCAGCGGTCCCGCCTCCAAAACGATTGTTAAATCGGCTTCAACGCCAGCTCCGTCGCCTTTTTGATGCGTTTTTCGTCGCGGAAGTACTCGCTCGGATCCAGCGGTTTGAACTCTTTCTTGTCACGCATCATCAGCACTTCAAGCCCTCCGTAGTTCACGTAGAGCGGCTGTTTTTTCTGGTCGTAGATAGTGAGCGTCACCGTAGAGGCGGCGACGGTTGCCGTGTACTTGAGCCGTCCTTTTTTCTGCAACTTCTGCGAGACACCATCCCACTCGGCTTTGTCGTTCTCTACCGGAGCCTGAAGGATGTCGATGCGCACCGTCGCCACGGCATCTAGGTCATTGCGGAACCACAGCTCTCGCCAGGAATGGTCTTGTACGGCAGCGATCTTTTCGGCATCAGGCTCACCGGTCTGCGGATCTTTTAGGCCACCGACCTGATCGATCATGGTCTTGCGGATGTCGGCCAACAACGTGTTTGGTAATACGGTGAACTTGCGCTTCTCCAAATGTTTGGTGACCAGCGCCAGAATCTGCTCTTTGGCAGCCTCGGGCATTTGCAAGGATGCGCTGGATTCCACCGGTGCCAGGGCAATGCGCCGGTACTCCTTTTTGAGCACCCGCTTGTCGATGAGAAAGGGGTCGTACTTGTCGGCAGCCCACGCCGGCAACGACAACGTCAGGCAGAGCGCGGTCAGGCATACGAACAAATTTTTCATTGCAGCGCCTCCAGATAACCACGAACAATGCCGGCATCAGCGGCGTCACCTGCAACGTCCAGATAGCGCTCCAGGGCTTCGCGGGCTTTCGCCGTGTTCCCGTTGATACGGTACGCCATGCCGATCTCGCGATACGCCGCCGCGTAGCTGGCGTCCTTCGCGATCGTGGTCTCATAGGCCGCGAGCGCTTCGTCAAAATCCGGCCCCGCCGGGTTTTCGCGCCGGTAGGCCTCACCCATCAGAAAATATCCTTGCGGATCATCGGGGCGAGCGAGTTGGTAGCGGGCCAGACCATCGCGGGCGCGGGCAAACTGTCCCTCGGCAAAGTCCAGCCTGGCCGTGGTCAGGTAAGCGGGAGCAATGACACGGTAGTAATCAATCGCCTCGGGCACGACGCCGGGCGCAAAGCCCTTGCGCCGCTTCTCGCGCTTGATCTCTTTCTGCAGATTCTTGATGCGGTCTTCAAGGCGGGGATGGCTGCTCCACATCTGCCGCGGATCACCGGCCCCGTAAACTTCATTCTCGAACAGCTTTTCGAAGGCAGGAATCGCCTCGTCGCGTGACAGGCCGGCATGGGCCATGAGCATCAGGCCCTCTTCGTCGGCGACGTATTCGTTTTTCTTGGAATACCCACTGGTCGACAGGTTGTACCAGAGGTCACCGGCAAAATCGCCGAGGCCGGGATCGTAACTGCCGGTCTGGCTGGCCAATGCCGCGCCAGCCAACAGGCCCAGGCCCTTACCGATCATGCCCTGGGTGCCCCGCGAGAGCATTTCGCGATAGGTATGACGCTGCAGAAAATGGGACACCTCATGCGACACGATCGCCGCAAGCTGCGCCTCGTTGTCCATGCGCACCAGCAGACCCGTGTGGATGCCGATGGTGCCGTAGGGGTAGGCCCAGGCATTCAGTGTCGGCTGCTCCACCACTACAAACTTGAGCTTGATATCCAGGTGATCCAGAAAGTCACCCAGCATGCGGTCCGCGAGGCTTTCGAGATACTGCTCTATCGAGGGATAGGCCACGAGCGTACCGTTGTCGCGAAGTCTCTGCTCGTGACTGGTTGCGCGCTCCCACAGATCGGCTTCGTCCTCCTTCTCTGGAAGGCGATCAATCTTGTCCATGGTCTTTACGGCAGCATGGGCGGGTATCGCCAGCACCAAAGCAAATACCGCAAACAGGAGGGATTTTTTATTCATCGTTGGTCACCCCGGTTCAGCACCTTGTTCAGCATAGCAGTCACGGGGCAAGCCCGCCGTAGAAACGATCAGGGGTAACAGATCAGCACCTCAGTCCGGAACGCAGATCTCAGACAGTTCATCCCGCAGCATGGCCAGCTGCGCTTTGGCGGTCCATCGCTCGGGCACCTGCATCCACAACGTTGCGATACCGTTGACCAACACCATCAAACGAAGCGCCTGTGCTTTGCAGTTCACCGTTTCGCGTAGCTCGCCGCGATCCTTCGCTGCCTGAAGGACCTGAACGAACAGATCGTCGGCTTCGGCCACACCACGCCGACGCTCGGCTTCCAGTTCGGGGTTCCCATTGGCCATACCCCACAAACCGAACCAGACCGCCCAGTCACCGCGGTAACGCTCATTCGTGGGCAGGCATTCCTTCAGGCAGTCAAAGACACTCATGCCCGCGCGCTGCGCCCGCTCTACCCGCGATGTCGTGCGGTCTCGCGCAGCCAGATAAGTGAAATTCATCAGGTCTTCTTTATTGCGAAAATAATGCGCGATCACCGCAGTGCTGAAGCCGGCTTCCTGGGCCGTGGCGCGTATCGTTACCGCCTGAACGCCGGCACGGACCACCAACCGCCCCACCGCATCGGCAATCTCGAGTCGGCGCGCATCGTGATCGACTATCGCAGGCACGGGCTCATGCTCCTATTTTCTCGTTGAACTCTGGTCGTAGCTTGTCACAACACATAAGCATCGGTCTATATATAACGTATGTTATATATAAAATTAAAACTAGCTGATTAATAGCAATTATTTCTTGACGTTGCGCCTTTCTGGTGTTTTATTTAATACAAACGTTATATAAAAACCGCTGCGGCAACACCTGCGGTCCGCATAAAAACGCTAACACGAACCCAGGCCGGAACCCCGGCCATCGCATAAAGGAGCAATACCTATGCAACAATCACCGACGCTACAGGATCGCGCAGACCTCGAAGACGCGCTGCTGGACTACCTTTTTGCCGTGGATTCCATGGATGACCTGGACGCCATGGTGGCGGTATTCACCGACGATGCGGTTCTGGACCTGTCGGGTCTCGAGCTTGGCGTCTTTGAGGGCAAAGCCGCCATTCGCGACTTCTACGCCCAGGTATTCGAGTCCATGTCGCACCACATGCACACGCTCACCAACTTTCGCGTAATGGAATTCGACGGCGACACTGCCCGCACCTACGCCTACATCTGCGGCATGGGCCGCTCCAAGCAGGGCATCGATATTCAGGTTTACGTTTACTACGACCTGCAAATGCGCAACACATCCGATGGCTGGAAGATCGCGCACTTTTACGAAGCACCGAAGCTTCCCATGCCGGACTCCGTCGGTCAGGTACACAAAGACGCCTGATACCCATAATCGATAAAGGAGACACACCATGGCCGACGCAACGCCTATTCGTACCAGCCTGAATGACAAAAATGATTTCTCGACGCGCTTCCATCGCGACGGTGTCATGATCGTAGAAGGCGCCTTCAGCGACCAGGACATGGCGCTCATCGAAGCCGCCTACCAGGGCAATCTCGATAACCCCAGCCCCCTGGCGCAGCACCTGTATTCCGAAGAGGGTGGCACCTTCATTCAGTGCGTTGAGGATTCCAGCAGCAAGCCCGCCTTCAAAACAATGTTTGAGCAGACCCCCATCGCCGATATTTGTGCCAGCGCCTTTGGATCGGGTGGAGTCTGGTACTTCCATGATCAGCTGTTCTTCAAGGACGGGGGCGAGAAGCCGGTGCGCCGTACGCCCTGGCATCAGGACACGCCCTATCACGCGATGGATGGCAGCAAGTTCGTTGTATTCTGGATTCCCATGCACGACATCTCCGATGATGTGGCGCTGGAAGTTGTACGCGGGTCCCACGCGCAAACGCTGTACAACCCGTCATTCTTCGATCCTACGGACGACACGCTTCCGTTGTATGACGAAAACGTGATGCCTCGTCTGCCCGACATCGAAGCAGATCGTGACAGCTGGGACATCATGACCTGCTCCATGCGCCGTGGCGACCTGCTGATGTTTCATCCAAGTTGCCTGCACGGCGGTGGCGCCCAGCCTGTGGGCTCCCAGCGCAGAAGCCTGTCTCTGCGCATGGTCGGCGATGACATGGTGCGTGTAGAGCGCCCAGGAGCGGACCTGGATTCGCCGACGGCAAACAACATTGGCGATGATGAAGAAGAGCTCACCGCGCGTATCAACAGTCTGCCCCTCGGTACTCCCGTTTTCGAGGCGGGGCTCACCCAGCTGTATTGATCCCTCTGCTTTCGTTGGCCCGGCCCTTTGAGCGTGTCACCGAACGAGACCTCTTAACCTGAGCACAAATGCCTGCTTGGACCCGGAAATCAACCGGGTGCAAGCAGGCCGTAACACCTCATTTGCCTATTCCCGATTCGCGGCGATAGGAATCCTTGCGTTAGTAACGTACCTTCCAAATATGGCTCTCACGAGCCCATAAAAGGATTACCCGCAAGGAGCTGCAGCCATGGCCTTTACTGGACCCATAGAAGATCGCCTCGCGATCCGAGAACTGATGAACACCCACGCTCACGGCGTGATGACAAAGGACCCCGAGATTTGGGGTTCGGTCTGGGCTGACGACGCCCATTGGGAATTACTCGAATACCCCGACCTGGGCGGATTTTCGGGCAAAGAAGCCATCGTCGGCGCCTGGGTGGAATCCATGAAGGTCTATGGCCTGAACGACATGTCCAAGCCGATGGTGTACTTCATGGAACCCGGTGCCATTGAAGTGGATGGCGACAAGGCGACCGCAACGGCTTACACGCATGAGGTCTATCAGCACCCCGAGACTCGCAAAATTGTGCGCGGCACGGGGCGTTATGACGACCAGTTGGAAAAGCGCGATGGCAAATGGCTGTTCGTACGCCGTGACTATTCCATCGTGCATGAACAGATCAGCGATGCCTGAAACGAATCAGCTGGCGCACTCGTAGAGCGTTAGTCGAACAACCCAAAGTACTCCATAACGTCGTTAGCTCACGCGTCGCCCGGGATCGCGCCTTGATCGCACAAGTCTGGGCAATAACGGTCTTCTGATGGGCGTCACTAATCGCACCTCTATTTGACAGTATGCTGATTATATTGGAGACTCACGCCCCAGCACATCAGGCGGGGATGCACTGCGATGAATACTTCCGGCGTGGCCGGCCACGATCTTTCAGTAATGCTCCACGCCCTTGCGGAGTCAGCGGCAGGTCCCTTCGGCGAAGCGCTCACCATGCCTGGTGGTCTGTACCACTCAAAGCAATGTGCGGAATTGGAGCGCGCCAGGATCTTCGAACAAGAATGGCATTGCGTCGGTCGACTCGCAGAAATCCCAAATCCCGGAGATTTCATTGCCTTTGACATCGCCGACCAACCCATCTTTGTGGTGCGTCAGAAAAGCGGTGATATCGGTGCGTTTCGCAATGTCTGCGTGCATCGCTGTGCTCAGCTACTGAGCGGCAGTGGCAATGTCACCCGCATCTCCTGCCCGTACCACTCCTGGACCTATCTTCTTGACGGCCAATTGATCGGCGCGCCGTTTATGCACGAAAGACCCGGCTTCAATGTGAAGGATCACCGCCTGCCCGCTGTGGCCTGCGAAATCTGGGAGGGCTTTATCTACGTCACCCTCAACCCGGATGCAGAGCCGGTCAGTCAACGGCTGGCAGAGTTGCAGGAGGTCGTAGGCCAGTATCGTATGGCGGACTATGTTCCGATCATCTGTGAAAACGAAGTCTGGGACACCAACTGGAAATGCCTGGTCGAGAACTTCATGGACGCGTATCACATTCACCGCGTTCACGCGAAATCCTTCGGTGCCAGCAGTCGGTCCGAGGAGCGTGCGGTGCTGGTCCCAGGTACCGATCACTTTACGTATCACTACGTCGACATGGAAAAGGACCACCCCAACGTCTACGCCCATTCCGACAATACCTGGCTAGGCGATGAGCACCGCAATCGCGTAACGCTCGCCTGTATCTTCCCAACGCATACACTCCAGCTACAGCCGAATATGCTTTGGTACCTCTCGATCCAACCTCAAGGTGTGGAACAGGTTCGCATTCGCTGGGCCGTGTCGGTGCCCAGAGAAATTCTCGACGCGTCGCCGGACCCCGAGGCCCACATCGAGCACCTGCGCAGCTTTCTTGGCGTGGTCAATTCCGAAGATCGACCGACCGTCGAAGGGGTATTCTCCAGTACCCGCACCACCAACGCACCGCGCGGCCCCATGTCACATCTCGAACGGAATGTTTTTGACTTTGACCGCTACCTGGCGCGCAGGCTCTGCTAACCAGGCTCGGCCTCGAGGTCGGCCCAGATCTGCTGAACCCAATCCCGAATCGTCAGGGCCTCTTCCCATCGGCTGGACATCTCCCGGCCGTCGGGTCCCGTAAGCGCATACTCCGGCGGACCCAACTCGCAGAGAAACACGCATTCGCCCTCGGCATTGCGCTGCTGCCACGACGCAAAACCATCGCGCCACCAGCCCTTGAACAGTTCGACCCATTGCTGACTCTGTGCAAAGGCCAGCGGCAACTGAATCTGCTGACGCCCCGCGACGCGCCCCTGAAAACTATCGGATCGTTCCAGAATACGGCGAATATAGCCCTGCTCACGCGGCGAGATTGGAAAAGGAATTTCCCGTTCCACCAGGTAGTGCGACAGGTCGGCGCACATCCTCATTTCTGGGATGGCATCCAATAAAGTGAGTGTGGTGTAAAGATCGTTGGTGATGCAGTTGCGGTGGGTTTCGAACTGGATTGGCATGCCCTCTTCTTCAGACATGGCAATCCAGGCGCGTATCACCGGTATCATCCCGTCGACGCTAAGGGGCATCACCTGACCGATCACCACCACAAAGGGTGCATCATGCTCACGAGCCATACGTAGCACCGGCCTCAACCCTTCAATGGTTTTGGGGAAATCCACCAAAAATGGCCTGAGTCCGGCGTCTGCCATCATCGGTAGAATCCGGCGAATATCTGCCTCAGAGGTGACCCCGAAGTCCAGTGCCATACCTGCAAATCCGGCGTCGGCTACCTTCTCTACAATCGCCTCGTAGGGCAGGATTTTGCCACTGGCGTCGTGGGGCTGCATCGCCCACAACGACTGGTACACCTGCAGCGTGCGCGCCATGGCTATCTCCTGAATCACGGTGTTGGCTGGGGCGCGTCGGCGGAACGGCCAACAAGCCTGAGTACAACGAACAGCACCGTGGTACCCGCGGCAATCGACAGCCAGGGGGACAGACCCAGGCCCGCCGGAATCGTACCGGCGGCAATCGCCACAAAGCCCACCAGAAACGCATAGGGAAGCTGCGTACGAACATGTTGTATGTGGTCACAACCGCTGGCGATGGATGAGAGCACCGTCGTATCGGATATCGGTGAACAGTGATCTCCCCAGACCGCGCCGGCAAGAATGCAGGCCACGGCAGAAAACAGAACGTGCATTCCCTCGGGGCCCTCGGGGTTGTCCAGGCCGCCGGCGCTCATAAT
>JAUIMF010000036.1 GCA_030433415.1 Gammaproteobacteria bacterium
ACGGGAATGCGATAGAAGATGAACGCAGACAGGGCGTCTGCAAACGGTTTGACGGCGGCTTCAACCGCAGCGTCGATCGATTGACTCATGGTCGGTGGTACAGACCCACATGTACAAGGGGAGTGCGCGTAGGTTGGCCGGGCATCACCCGCGCCGGCACCCGGTGCTCAACGGGGGGCAGGGATTTGAGGTAGCGCGCAATGGCCCGGGCGTCGGCATCGCTGAGCTGGCCGTAGCTGGTCCAGGGCATGATGGACAGGGTCTGGCGACCATGGCGATTGCGGCCGCTACGCAGCATGTCGACAATATCGTCCTCGCTCCATGTGCCGAGACCGGTTTCACGGTGGGGCGTAAGATTGCCGGGATACACGGCACCGGGAAACTCGTTGACCATGGGGCTGCTGTAGGCAATACCCACCCGCGACCCCGCCAACGTCATCGCCGGGTCGGGTTTGCCCACCAGGGCGCCATCGGTGTGACAACTGGCACAGCCGAGCAACGCGACCAGATAGCGGCCCTGTTCCACCTGCTCGCTATTTACGCGCCCGGCGGGGAGTTCCAGATCCTTGGTCGCCTCGACAGGCACGAGCTTCTTCAGCACGTTTTCTGGCGCGGCGCGTACCAGCGCGGTCAGCGTGATAGTCGCGGCGATCACGACAAGAGCGGTTGCAATGCGTCCCATAGTCAGTCCTCTCAGGTCTGATCAGAAGAACCATCCCAGTTCCAGGCGGATGGCATCAAAGGTGGGGTCGGCGCCACTGCCGCCGTCGATATGGGTCTGTTCCCAGCCCCCGCGGACGAACATGTTGCGTCCAATTTCGTAACGCAGGCCTGCGCCGACGTTCCAGCTGAAGTTGGTGTCACTGTAGGTGGAGTAGAACGGTGCGCAGATGTAGCCCCACCAGGGGTCCCACCAGCAGCCCGTCGTGGGGGCGCCGTCTGACACATTGGAGTCGATGTAGCTCCAGCCGAGACCTGCCTGAACATAGGGCGTGAAACTGCCTTCAAAAAAGTTGTACACCGCGTTGAACTGACCGTTGAACAGCGACAGTTCGTGGCTGATTTCAACGAGGCCGGAGTCTTCGGTGTCGAGCACGGCATCGTAGTCGGCGCGGGACCAGGAGCCGTCAAAGCGCAAGGCCAGGTGCTGGCTCATGTTGTAGCCAATGCTGAAGCCGATGCCGTAGCCGCTGTCCACATCCAGCGACGAACCGTTCAGCCCGTCGCTACTCTCGGAGCTGGTTCCGTAGAAACCAATGGTGGTTTCCCATTTCTGGGCCCGCTTGGTGGCCGAACTCACCCACTGGGCCTGGGCCGACATGGCGACCAGGGCAAGGGTGGCAATGAGGATTTTCAGCAGGCGCATGAACGGGCTCCGTCAGCAAAAGAAACACCGATTGTAGCAGTCGGCTCTTGCATTTCTAAGGCCGCAGCCGCCACGATACCGTCCCCGATCCGCCGATAGCTATAAGAGAGTTCCTATGAAACCGGAGACCATCGCCCTGCACGCAGGCTACGAAGGCGACAAAGGCAACACGCGTGCCGCCACAACACCTATTTACCAGACCACCTCGTTTACCTTTGATGATACGCAGCACGGGGCCGACCTGTTCGATCTCAAGGTGCCAGGCAATATCTACAGCCGCATCATGAACCCGACCAATGCCGTGCTCGAGGAGCGCCTGGCGCAACTCGAGGGCGGTGTGGGTGCGCTCGCCGTGGCCTCGGGAATGGCGGCGATCCGTTACGCCATTGAGGTGATTGCCGAGGTGGGCAGTAATATCGTCTCTACCTCGCAACTCTACGGGGGCACCTACAACCTCTTTGCGCACACCTTCCCGCGCCAGGGCATTGATGTGCGCTTTGCGGACGCGGATGACTTTGAGCGCGTCGCATCGCTCATCGATGAGAACACCCGTGCGCTGTTCTGCGAATCCATTGGCAATCCCGCCGGAAACATCGTAGACGTCGCGCGCTGGGCCGATATCGCCCATGCGGCCGGTGTGCCCCTGATCGTCGACAACACCGTGGCCACGCCGTTCCTGTGTCGGGTCTTTGATCACGGCGCTGATATTGCGGTGCACTCCCTGACCAAGTACATCGGCGGGCACGGCACGACCATCGGCGGGGCGATCGTCGACTCCGGAAACTTTCCGTGGGCAGAGCACGCACAGCGGTTTGCGGTGCTCAACACCCCTGACCCCTCGTACCACGGCGTGGTGTACACCGAGGCCCTCGGTGAGGCGGCCTACATCGGTCGATGCCGGGTCGTACCCCTGCGTAATACCGGTGCGGCGCTGTCAGCCCAGAGCGCCTTTCAGATCATGCAGGGCCTGGAGACGCTGGGCCTGCGCATGGAGCGGCATTGCGAGAACACCGAAAAAGTCGCCGCCTATCTGCAGCAGCATGCGCAGGTCACGTCGGTGAACTACGCCACTCTCGCCGGCAGCCCTTACCGCGAGACCTGTGAGCGCATCTGCGGTGGCAAGGCGTCGGGTATTCTGAGCTTTGAACTCGAGGGGGGGCGCGAGGCCGGCGCGCGCTTTATCGATGCGCTGCAGATGATCCTGCGCCTGGTCAACATCGGCGATGCCAAATCCCTGGCCTGTCATCCGGCGACAACAACGCACCGTCAGCTCAGCCCCGAGGAGCTTGCCTCGGCTGGCGTCAGCGAAGCGATGGTGCGCCTGTCGATCGGTATTGAGCATGTCGATGACATCATTGCGGATCTGGAGCAGGCGCTGGCCGCCAGCGCTGGGTAGCGAGCCACGGTACTGACGGAGGCGAAGATCGTTAAAAGGTTGGCGTTGGGGGCAGCCGGTGGGGGTATGAGTCGCTGACCCGGCGGCAGGCTCAGGCCACGCGCCGTCGCTCTCCCTGGCGTCGGTCTTCCCTGATAAGCACGCCGTTGACCGTAATGGGAAACACTACGGCCCCTTTGTGGGTGCGCCGGTCTGGCCGATCGCGGTCTACCCAGTGGCGATACGGCGACAGGTCGGATTCGAGGGCCTGCATCTCGGCGCGCAGATCTTCACCGGTGACGTAGCGTTTTGCTGCCATCGCAAACACATAGAGCGCGATGAACAGCGCGCCCATGCCCAATATGGCGATGATGATGAGCAGCGTATCCATCAAATGATCACCGCCATCGAACGGGTTTGAGTCGTTGCAATGCTGTGGCGCCCGAAGCGTTCGCGGGTGAGGCTGAGGTAATGGGAAGAGGGATACCTGAGTGACGAAGTCGCCGGGGACGCCCCCAGAGGGGTGACCGAAAAGAAGTAAGTCGAACCGGCCGCTACACGCACCGCCTGAACTCCACGCAGGTTTGAATCAGTTTACTGTTTCCAGTGTTCTGTGCAAGACCTGGGCCACAAGTATTACCGTTCTATTACAGCGACTTACGAGAGGCCAAAAACGAAGGTGTAAAGAAGTCTGACGAAAAACTGCGAGCCCGCAGGCTCGCAGGAGAGGGGGCGCTAGCGGGCACCCTTGCCGAAGATGATGACTTCTGCGGTCTGCAGCAGTACCAGGAAGTCGAGAAACAGGCTCTGGTTCTTGACGTAGTACAGGTCAAACTCAAGTTTGTTGAAGCTGTCCTTGAGGCTGGCGCCGTAGGGGTAGTTCATCTGGGCCCAGCCCGTAATGCCCGGCTTGACGCAGTGGCGCTTCTCGAAAAAGGGAATCTGCTCGCTCAGTTCGCGCACGAACTCGGGACGCTCGGGACGCGGGCCAACAAAGGCCATGTCACCGGCCATCACGTTGATGATCTGGGGCAGCTCGTCGATGCGGGTTTTGCGGATGAAGGCGCCGACGCGCGTAATGCGGGAGTCGTTTGCCGTCGCCCAGCGTGCCTTGCCGTCACTCTCGGCGCAGGTGGTCATGCTGCGGAACTTGATGACCTCGAAGATACGACCGTTCAGGCCCACGCGGCGCTGGCGGTAGAGTACGGGGGCACCAAAGCCGTCTTCGATCCAGATGGCCAGTACGGTCAGCAGCATGAACGGCCAGGCGATCATCAGCAGCAGAAAGCTCACCGAGACGTCGAACAGGCGCTTGCCGAAGTGGCTGGCGTCACCGCGCTGAAAACCATCCGAGAAGGTGAACCAGCTGGGGTGTACGTGGCGCACCAGTACCTTGCCGGCTTCCTGCTCAAAAAAGTCCACGACATCCACCACGCGCACGCCCATGGAGCGGCAGCGCAGCAGTTCGTCCTGGGGCATGTTGTTACGACGCTCTTCCATCGCAATGACGATTTCGTCGATGTTGTTGCGGCGTACGTATTCAGACAGCGGGCAGTCCAGGCTGACCGTGGGTTCCTCTTCAATGCAGGATTGCTCATCGCTCTGGCGGACGTAGCCGACGATGCGAATGCCACGGCGGTCAGCTTTGCGACGCATTTTGCGATTGATCGTGGCGGCGGTGCTGCCGGCACCGAGTACCAGAACGCGACGCTTGAACTGTTCCAGGTCAATAAAACGGGTCCAGAGCAGGCGGTTCGTGAGCGCTGCCACCAGGGCCATGGCGGTGCTGATAGCGAAGTTGCCACGCCACAGACGCAGATCGGGCATGACGTAGAAGACCAGGCTCATGGCAACGATCATCAGACCGAACGCGCCCAGGGTACGCAGCAGAATGCCATTGACGCCCTCGCGCAGCTTGGGCTCGTACATACCCATGGAGAACATGGCCAGGGTGGTCACCACGGCAAATACCGCTGAGTGCAGAGGCAGGGCGGGCATATGGCGCTGGACATGGCCATCCAGAGGCATAAAGTAGAGCACGGCCCCCGCATAGCTTGACGCTGCGAAGAACAGCATGTCGATCAGCGCGAGCCAGTAATAGCCCACGTTGATGTGGTGGTTGAAGATGCGAACTGTACCGACCAGGCCTGTCATGGTTGTCACTGCGTTCCTTCAGAGTTTCCAGGGGAAGCCGGGTGGCCCGTAAGGCCGTTCTGGCTTCTTTCAATACTGAACTCTAGCGGGGACGCGCGAGAATACACGTGTTGTGGTACCGAAATGTGACAGGGCGCGCAGAAAAACCCGAATTGGCCGAAATAGTTGCCCTCAGAGGAAGAATTCGAGGGGTTCGGGGTGGCTCAGAAAGTGGTGGGGGCTGGCTGTGTAGCCATAGGCGCCGCTCATGTAGACGGCGATCAGATCACCGATTCCCGCCGTGGGCAGGGTCATATTCTGGGCGATGAGGTCCAGGGGGGTGCACAGGGGGCCAACGACGGTAACCGGCTCCAGATCATCGCTTTCGACGCGATTGGCGATGCAAACCGGGTAGTTTTTGCGAATCACCTGCCCGAAATTACCGGTCACCGACAAATAGTGGTGCAGGCCACCATTGGTCACCAGATACGTCGTTCCGCGAGACACCTTACGATCCGTCACGCGGCATAGGTACAGACCGGCTTCTGCCACGAGGTAGCGGCCCAGTTCCATGACGACTTCGGTGTCAGCGAGCAGATCGCCGTATTGGTCCAGTGTTTCGGCCAGGGCGGCCATGATCGGCGCGACGTCCAGCGGCGTTTCGCCGGGAAAATAGGGCACGCCCAGGCCGCCGCCGATGTTGAGCCAGCGCAGGGGGCCGGGTAGGGATGGCGCCAGGCGGGCGGCAAGTTCCAGAGTTTTGCCGTGCGCTTCCATGATGCCTTCGGGGCGCAGGTTCTGGGAGCCCCAGAAGATATGAAAGCCCAGTATATCCAGCGCGTCAGAGTCCAGAGTCGCGAGAAATTCGGGTATCTCCTCGGCATCGGTGCCAAACGGCTGCGAACCGCCACCCATCTTCATTCCTGAGGCCTTCAGCAGGAAGTCGGGGTTGACCCGCAGTGCCACGGGTACCTTGCGACCCTGCTGTCGGGCGAGCGCGGTCACACGCTCCGCCTCGGTGGGAGATTCAAGCACGATGATAACGCCCGCCTCGACGGCGGTTTCGAGATCTTCGGTGGACTTGCCGGGTCCGGCAAAACTGATGTCCCGCGGGTTGATGCCGGTCGCGAGGGCCACGCGGAGCTCGGCGGCCGAGGCCACATCCAGGCCGTTGGTCAGTCCCGCCAGGTGATTGACGACCGCCGGCATGGGGTTGGCCTTCATCGCATAGTGCAGGCTGATGCGGCTTGGTAACTTATCGCGCAGACGTTCAACGTTGCGGGTCATGATGGCACCGTCGTAGGCATAGAAGGCCCGGTCTCCGGCGCGCTGGGCCAACTCTGATACGCTCACACCGCCGACCAGCAATTCGTTATTACGGGTCTCGAAGGCGGTCTGGGGAGCGTGTTCGGGCGCTTTGCGGTCCCCGCTCATGTCTGGTCTCCAGTGAAAAAGGCTTCGCACTCGCGCCCAAGCCCCGGACGATCCACTTTGCCGTTGGGATTGAGGGGCAGGGTGTCCCGAATTTCGATGCGTTGGGGCACCATGAAGGCCGGTAGCGCCGTTGCCAGCGCCTTGCGCAGGCGGGCCTCAAGCTCAGCGTCGCCGGTGTCTCCCGCAACGTAGAGCACGATCGCCTGGCCAATATCGGGATGGGGAGCACCCATCGCGGCGGCCTCGGTGATGC
This sequence comes from Gammaproteobacteria bacterium, assembly GCA_030433415.1. Taxonomy (GTDB): domain Bacteria; phylum Pseudomonadota; class Gammaproteobacteria; order Pseudomonadales; family Halieaceae; genus Congregibacter. Next base: position 6,562 of record JAUIMF010000036.1, read on the forward strand.
CGTCGACCGCCAGGGCTTCAATTTCGATTTCTGTGGGACTCACGCGATAGCCGCTGGTCTTGATCATTGCGTCGCGCCGGGCGACAAAGTAAATGTCCCCGTCTTCGTCGCGGTAAGCGGTATCACCAGACCACACCGCGATTTCTTCGCGCGGCAGTCCCGCGGGCTGGTTCGGTGCGGGTCGAAAACGCTCGGCCGTTGCTTCGGGGTTTTTCCAGTACCCCAACGCGACATGCACGCCCCGGTGCACCAGTTCGCCGTGTTCCCCGGGGCCGCAGGGGCGACCGTCGCCATCCACGATCATGATCTCGGCTTCGGGGATCGCCTGGCCGACGCTGGTGGGCTTGGCCAGCGCTTTGGCCGGGGGTAAAAAGGTGGACCGAAACGCCTCGGTCAGACCATACATCAGGAACAGGTCCATGGCCGGCAGTTGTTCTTTTAGCGCCCGGGTCGTCCCCTCGGGCATGGCGCCGCCGGTGTTGGCCAGGTAGCGCAGGCTCTGCACGGCCTCGTCGGGCCAGTCCTGGCGCGAGAGGGGGTTCCACAAAGACGGCACGCCAGTGATACCGGTGATGCGTTCCTTCGCCACCATCTTGAGTACATCGCGAGGCAGCAGGTAGTCCATCAGGTGAACATAGGCGCCACTGTAAAAAGCGGTGGTCAGCTGGGACAGGCCGGCGTCGAAGGACAGTGGCAGCACACTGAGAATGCGATCAGTGGGACTGTTGCCAAGATACGTCGCCACGCTGCGGGCACCGCCCACCAGGTTGCGGTGCGAGAGCACGACACCCTTGGGTCGCCCGGTGCTGCCGGAGGTGTAGAGGATCGCCGCCATATCCTGGTCAATGGCCCTGGGGAATTCCGCCGGGGTTGTGGCGATCAGATCCTTCCAGTGGTGCGTATTGGGGTCGTCCTCACCATCGATGAGAACGATGTGATCGAGCTGTGGGCAGTCAGCCAGCAGCGCCGCCAGGCTCTGAAAACGCTGGCGACTGGTGACCAGTACCCGGGCGTCACTGTGTTCGAGCTGATAGATGACCTGGGCTGGTTTGAGCACCGGATTGACCGGTACAAACACGCCGCCCGCGCGAGCGGTGGCAAAAATTGCCTGTACGGTCTCGATCTGCTTGGGCAGCCAGATGGCCACGCGGTCGCGGGGCGCCAGCCCCAATTGCAGTAGTCCGGCACCCAGCCGGGCCGTGTCCGCGGCGAGTTCACCGTAGGTCCGTCGCTGGTCCTTGAATCCCAGCGCCTCGGCGTCGGGACGGACAGCGGCGGACTGCAGCAGCAGGTCCTGAATCAGCATCGCGGGTACTCAGTTGCGAAGGTTGTACTTTTCCATGATGGAGTAAAGCGTGGGTCGAGTGACTCCCAGCAGTTCCGAGGCCTCGCTGATATTGTCACCGGCGAGGTACAGCGCTCGAACGATGGCTCCGCGTTCGGCCTCTTCACGCACCTGCCGCAGATTCAGGGGCAGTCGGTCCACGCCATCGGCTATCACGTCGCCCAGTTGCAGATCCTCGGCGGTGATGTGCTGGCCATCGGCCATGATGACCGCCCGCTTGATCTTGCTCTCGAGCTCGCGCACGTTGCCCGGCCAGTCGTAGGCCTCGAGGGCCTGCAGAGCGGAATCGTCGAAGTTGAGTTTGCCTGAGCCCTTATCCTGGGCAAAACGCTCCAGAAAGGACTTGGCGATCACGATCGCGTCGCCTTCGCGCTCTGCCAGCGAGGGAATTTCGAGCGTCATCTCGCTGATACGAAAATACAGGTCTTCGCGGAACTTGCCCTCGTTGCGCAGGGTCTCGAGGTTCTGGTGCGTGGCGCAGACGATGCGCACATCGACCGGTATTTCTTTGCGACCACCAATGCGCTCGACCACGCGCTCCTGCAGAAAACGCAGCAGCTTGGCCTGGAGCTCCAGGGGCAGGTCACCAATTTCATCGAGGAACAGGGTGCCGCCATTGGCGTGTTCGATCTTGCCGATGGTCTGTTGGTTGGCGCCGGTGAATGCGCCTTTTTCGTAGCCGAAGAGTTCGCTTTCGAGCAAGGTGTCGGGAATGGCGGCACAGTTGATCGCGACCATGCGCTTGTCAGCGCGCGGGCTCAGATCATGCAGGGCGCGGGCAAACCGCTCCTTGCCGGTGCCCGAGGCGCCCAGCAGCAGCACCGTAATGTCGGTGGGGGCGACTTTCTCTACCGTGCGGCAAAGCTCCAGCATGGGCTTGCTGACGGCGATGATGTTGTCCAGCGGCATGTGCCGGCCCTGGGCGGATTGCAGCGTGCGGTTTTCACGCTCCAGTTCGTATACGTGTTGAGCCCGATCCACGAGCATGCAGAGCAGCTCGGGGTCCACGGGCTTCTGGTGAAAATCGTAGGCGCCGCCGGCGATGGCTTTGACGGCGTTGGCGCGGTCGTTGTCACCGGTCACCACGATCACGCGGGTCTCTGGTGCCAGGCTGAGAATCTCGCGCAGCGTGGTCAGGCCTTCGGTAACGCCGCCGGGGTCCGGAGGCAGGCCGAGATCGAGGAGTACCACGCCCGGCTGATGGCGGCGCAGGGCATTGATACCGGCCTTGCGATCGCCGGCGCAGATAACCTCATAGCCGTCAAAGGCCCAGCGCAACTGGCTCTGGAGTCCTTCGTCGTCTTCGATGACGAGGAGTGGTTTGCTGTCGGTAGTCACATTGCTTCCTTGTCAGCCCTATGCCGTCAGGTGCCTTGTCCCTCCTTCGGGAGGAACCGTCACGGGATCATACATGCGCAGGCAGGCTGCTCAAGAGTGGGATGGTTCAGATTGTGAACCGGTCAGCGTAGGCGATGATTGTTTCGGCTTTTTCATGGAATGTGACGCAGTGCGCTTGTTACCGGCGACGAAGGCGCGGATCATAGGGCATCAACGTATTCCCCGGGCGCCGGCAGGTGCTCCCACTTCGAGGCAAGCCTCATGTACGACAGTTACTACGGTTTCTCTGAGGAACCGTTTCGTCTCAGTCCCGACCACCATTTTGCCTACCAGCACCGTGGTTATAAGAAGGCGCGCGCTTATATGGCCTATGCCTTCATGCGCGCCGAAGGGTTTGTCATGGTCACGGGGCGTCCCGGAACGGGCAAAACCACGCTCGTTGGTGCGCTCGTCGAAGATCTGGCCAAGGAGCGGGTTCACACCGCGAATCTGGTCTGCTCCCAGCTGCAGGCAGACGATCTGCTCAGCATGGTGGCGTATGAGTTTGGCTGTGATACTGATATTCGCGACAAGGGACAATTGCTGCAGTTCCTGACCCGACAGCTGCAGAAGTGGCACCGCGAAGGGCGTCGTGCACTGCTGATCGTCGACGAAGCGCAGGACCTCTCAGTCTCTGCCATGGAGGAGTTGCGTCTGCTGACCAATATTCAGGTCGGTGGCCGTCCGCTGTTACAGATATTCCTGCTGGGCCAGCCCGAGTTGCGGGAACTGATCCTCAGCCCCCAGCTGGAACAGGTTCACCAGCGCATCGTGGCGGCGTCGCATCTGCAGCCGCTGGAGCCGGACGAAACCGAAACCTACGTTCGCCATCGCCTGCAGACGGCGGGTTGGCGCAACGATCCGGAGATATCCAAACCGGTCTACAGCCTGATTCACAAATTCAGCGATGGCGTGCCTCGGCGCATCAACCTGATCTGCAGCCGCTTGATGCTACACGGAAGCGTGGAGCAGAAGCACCGCATCGGTGTAGAGGATATGCGCAGCGTGGTTGAAGAGTTGCAGGGCGAGAGCCTGGCGGCTGGTGCCAACCTGTCTGATCACGATTTTCGGATTGAGGATGACTGGGGTGATAGTCCCGACGATAACGCCGATAACGCCGATAACGCCGAGGACGGCGATGAGGGCGCCAGTGGTGTCACCCTGACCGCGGTCGGTTCCGACACGACGGATACTGACCCCGGCAAGAGCGATTCCTGGCGTCGCCGCATGCGGAGACTGAACAGGACCTGATCGGTGGGTGCATTGGCGCACCAATCCCTCGCATGCCAGCGCCGGTGGCGACCGTGGCCGGTACGCTTCCTGCTGTTTTTGGCGCCCGCTGTTTTGGCGTCTGTCACCTCACTCTCACACGGCGCATCCGCCAGTGAGGCGTTTCCCGACCTTGTCGACCGCGTCCGACCGGCCATCGTCGCCGTGGGCGCGGCCTATCCTCGACGACAGCCCATAGGCGATCGCGCGCCCTACCGCATACGCGGTACAGGCTTTGCCGTGCGCGATGGTCTGCACATTGTCACCAATGATCACGTGCTGCCCGATAAGCTCGACACCGATCGACGCGAAACCATTGCCGTATTCGTTGGCCGTGGGCGCGAGGCCCAGGTCCGCCCCGCGAGACTGCTGGCCCGCGATGAAGATCATGATCTGGCGTTACTGCAGATAGACGGTGAGCCGCTGGCAATACTGCCCCTGGCAGATGACAAGGCGGTGCGTGAAGGTGAAGCGATAGCGATCACCGGGTTTCCCATTGGCGCAGTGCTGGGCTTCTTTCCCGCCACGCACCGGGGCTTTGTCGCCGCCCTGACCCCCATGGCGCGGGCGGCGGATCGGGGTCGTCAGCTGTCGGCGGTACAGCGTGCCCGTCTGCGCGATCCCTTTGATGTGTATCAGCTCGATATCGTGGCCTATCCGGGCAACAGCGGCAGTCCGGTGTACCGGGTGGTTGATGGTGCTTTGATCGGCGTGGTGAACAGTGTGTTCGTCAAGGAGTCTCGGGAGTCGGCGCTCACCAGTCCCTCGGGCATCACCTATGCGATTCCCCTGCGCCACGTGCAGGCCTTGCTGACGCAGGCGACCGGGGCGGAGGCAGATTCCTGATGTGGTCGCGGTTCTTTCGTCGGCGGCGCCTGGTATTGGTGATCTGTACCGCAAACGTGTGTCGGTCACCGGTGGGCGCAGCGATGCTGCGGTCGCGGCTGAAAAAACTCGGTTGCAAAGACTACGATGTTCGCTCGGCGGGCACGCGTGTGGGCATGTCAGGCCAGGGACCCGACCCGCGCATGAAAGCGCTGGCGTCACGGGCTGGACTCTCGCTGCGGGGAGAGCGCGCCGAGCAGTTGACCGCCGGTCTGATATCGCGCGCTGAGCTGATTGTGGTCATGGAGCAGCGCCACCTGGATGAAGTGCGCGACATTGCCGCCGAAACCTCGCTGCCGGCGTTACGTCGACTCGGCGACTGGTACGGGGGGGATACCGGCGCTGATGGTGATATTGCCGATCCCTATTTCGCCAATCGTGCAGCGCTCGAAACCGCCTTTGAACAACTGGATCAGGCCACGGGATCGTTGGCGCGGGAGCTCGCTACGCGGCGGAAGGCATAGGGCCGTCGGCGCTAAAAATTATCGGGCTGCGTGCTACCATGGCCGTCTGGATTATGCTCAGGGACGGCTATGAGCTCAGCTCACGCACATGCGCTGAAGGGGGTGGACCGCTACTTTTACCTGCGGTGCCACGGATTGGGGGCCTCAAAAGACGAACTCGAGAACCTGTTTCGTCTTAGGTACGCCATTTACTGCGAAGAGTGTAATTTTCTTCCCGCAGCCGATTACCCCGATGAACTGGAGATCGACGAGTTCGATGAACGCTCGGTGCAGTTCTCTGCGGTAAACGAGGGCGAGGAAGTGGTTGGCACGTCGCGACTGGTACTTGCGGGCAGCGACGAAGCCGACTTTCCCCTGATGACCCATTGTCCGCCGGAAGCCGGCTTCGACATTCCGCCTGCCGCGCAATCCGCTGAAGTCAGTCGCCTGGCGGTCAATCGCAAGTACCGGCGGCGGAAAGGCGATACGCTCTTTGGTGTCAACGAAGACGAGATAAAGAAAGAACCGGGTGAACGGGACGAAGAAAGCGGGGAGCGCCGATCGAACGCACCGCTCCTCGTACTGGGTCTGTATCGCGAGATGTACTGTTACAGCCGTGCCAATGGCATTCGGTACTGGTATGCGGCCATGGAGGACTCGCTGGCCCGTGTACTGAAGTTTTTCGGTTTCAAGTTTGTTCCCATCGGTCCCCAGCACGACTACTACGGCCCGGTGCGCCCCTATCTGGGCGACCTGGATGTTCTCGAAGCGGACCTGAAGGCCAGCAATCCCGACCTTCTGGCCTGGTTCCAGGCGCCGCTCTGAGCCGTAGCACGCCGGCGGTTCCAGCGAGGCATTGATGCTCGACAGCCTGAAGCGACGGTTCCTGTTGTCCATGCTCCGGCGCCAGACGCCCGAGGCATTGCGCTCGCGGGCGCAGGGCAGCCTCGCCAGCGTGCTGGCCAGTGCCGCGCGACGCTCCGGTGCTTACGCAACGCTTCTCGCTGAGGCCGGAGTGACCGTCGCTGATCTGGCGGGACCCGAGGGAATACAGCGTGCGCCTATCCTGCAAAAAGAAAACACCTTCCAGCGTTTTTCGATCCAGGAATTGCTGGGCAACGATGTGCGCCGCGAAAACCTGGCGAGTGTGCTCACCAGTTCGGGCTACGGGGCGATCTCCTTCGGCTTCGGGATCAGTGATCGCAGTGAGGCGGCCATGACGCCCGGCGCCATCGATCTCGGTTTGCAGCACGCTTTTGGCGTGGACGACCGGCGTACGCTGCTGATCAACACGCTGCCCATGGGTGTGGTGTTCGAGTCCCACGCTGCCTGCGTGTCCAACGTCAGCGTGCGCGAAGACATGGCCTTTGCGATCCTGCGTCAGGCCGGCCCTCTGTTTGAACAGATCATCCTCGTAGTGGATCCGCTCTTCGCCAAGCGCTTTCTGGATTATGCCGATGAGCGGGGCTATGACCTCTCGTCGCAGCGCATCAATATGGTGATCGGCGAAGAGACGTTCCAGGAGCCGTTTCGCGACTACCTCTCGCAGCGCCTTGGCATCGACCACCGCCAGGCCGGTGCACCGCTGCTGGGCAGCAGCATGGGCGTCGGCGAGCTGGGTCTGAACCTGTTCTTTGAAACACCCGAGACCATCGCGTATCGCCGCGCTTGTCATAAGCGCGATCCGTGGCATCGGCAACCCGTGGCGTTCTGCTATAACCCGCTGCGCAGCTGGGTCGAAGTCCACACCCCGGATGAAGCGGGCGTGGGCGATCTGTTGATCACCATGATGGACAAGCGCTGCACGATCCCCCTGCCGCGCTACCAGACCGGTGACCGGGCGAGATTTTTGCAGCCGCAGGACCTCGAGGGCCTGCCCCCGGAGGTGCGTGAGGGCATGGAGGGCCTGCCATTCCCCGTGATCCTGATGTATGGACGGGACCGCGATCAGCTGGCGCCCAAGTGGCACGTCGACGATTTCAAGGCCCTGCAGTATCGCGATGCAGAGTTGGCGAGACAGCTTTCTGGCGCGTTTCGCGCCGGTGAACGCGCGGGGGCGCCCGCGTGGCACCTGCAGGCGGCGCGCGATGCCACGCTGAGCACCGCAGCGATCGAGCGGGGACTCGGTGGACTCGTCGAGGAACGCTGCGCGGCGGTGGATGCACCGCCCCTGGCGGAGTTGCGAGTCTACGAATACGGCGAGTTTCCCTACGGCATGGGTCTCGATTACGAGCGCAAGTTCCGCTACGGGGGAACGCTCGCCGGGTAGCGGCGGGTGGGCGTATGCGTGGATTGACGGTCTTTCTTGCCCTGCGCAACCTGCGCCGTCAGTTGCGGCGCAGTCTGTCGGCGTTGCTCACCATTGCCATAGGCGTGACCGCCCTGCTGCTGGCCGAAGGCTATTCCGCCGGTATGTTCAGCGCCTTTCGCGAGTCGACGATCCGCGCCCAGTACGGTCACCTGCAACTCACGGCACCGGGCTTCCATGAACGGGGTCGCAGTAACCTGCATGCCCATCTCATGCCCGCGCCGTCGGCTTCGCTACAGGCCGTTTTGCCGGACGATGCGGTGGTGGCACCGCGCTACCTCTTTGTCGGCCTTGCCAGCGCCGGCGATACCACACTGCCCTTCAGCGGTCTGGGACTGGACCCGGCGGTGGACGCCCAGGGCGGTAGTGCCCTGCGTCTGGTGAGCGGTGAGCGCCTGGCCGCCAATGCCGCGGAGGGGGTGCTGGTGGGGCAGGGGCTGGCTAAACGGCTCGGGGTACAGGCCGGTGACGCCATCGTGCTGCTGGTCACCACGGCGGATGAACAGCTCAACGCGCGCGAAACCACCGTGACCGGGATTGCGGCGTCCAGTTCGGCGGCCATCGACGACGCCCTGCTCGTTACACCCGCAGGCGTTGCGCGGGAGCTCATGCGCAGCGAGGGCAGCCACCAGTACCTGATCTACCTGAGCGATGGCGACGAGCTCGAAGCGGTGCAGGCGCGTCTTGCCGCCGTTGCCCAGACCGAGGGCTTTGAATTGCGGGACTGGTGGTCCCTGGCGGATTTCTACCGCCGCGCGGAGCAGTTGTTCCGCCAGCAATTGACGGTGGTGGTTGCCATCGTGACTGCGATCCTGCTGCTCAGTATCAGCAATACCATGATGATGACGGTGCTGGAGCGCACTCGAGAGATCGGCACCGTGATGGCCCTGGGGGCGCGGCCTTCGCGGGTCCTGCGCGGCTTCGTGCTCGAAGGAGCAATGCTGGGTCTGCTGGGCGTGCTGCTGGGCATAACGCTCGCCTGGGTTCTGTCTCTGGGTCTGGATGCCCTGGCGCTGCAGATGCCCCCGCCGCCGGGCTTTTCTGTCGGCTATACGGCCAGCATCGAACTGGGGCCACCCCTGCTGTTGCGCGTCGCGCTGTTGAGTTGGGGGGCCACGGTGCTGGCCTGCCTGTGGCCGGCCTGGCGCGCCTCGCGCCTTGAGATCGTCGATGCCCTGCGGGTGGTGCGCTGATGAACAGCATGGCATCGACCGTCGATCTGGCGCTGCGCAATGTGCGGCGTCAGCGGGGGCGTTCGGCCTTTGTCGTGGGTGCCGTGGCGCTGGGTGTTGCGGCGTTGATTCTTGCGGGCGGATTCATCAAGGACACCATCGTCGAGTTGGGCGATTCGATCATTTACGCGCAGACGGGCCACCTGCAACTGAGTCGCAGCGGCTACCGCGAGGCGGCGTCTTTTGATCCCGAGGCCTATCTGATTGAGGAAACCGAGGCCCTGCGAGAGGAATTGGAGGATGGCGACGGCGTGCGCCAGGTCCTGCTGCGCCTGTACACCGCGGGCCTTGCGGGGAATGGCGACAGCGACTGGCCCGTGATCATCGAGGGCGTGGAGCCGGAGCGGGAATCGGCCCTGGGCAGTTATATCAACATCGCCGCGGGTCGGCGCCTGGCGGACGACGACACCTTTGGCGTGCTCCTGGGCGCAGGCGTGGCGCAGGCCCTGGAGCTGTCGCCGGGCGACTGGATGGACGTGGTGGCCACCACGGTGGATGGCAGCATGAACTCGCTGGAGTTCGAGGTCGTTGGCACGTTCCAGACGTTTTCGAAAGACTACGATGCCGTCGCCCTGCGCCTGCCGCTGGCGGCGGTGCAGGAGCTGCTGGGTGTGTCCGGCGCCAATGTGGCGGTGGTGGAACTGGACGACACGGGCACCACAGAGGCACACGCCGAGATGTTTGCGCAGGGTTTCGCCGAGCGTGGCTTCGCCGTGGAACGCTGGCAGGAACTCGATCCGTTTTACTACCAGACCGTCGCGTTGTATCAGCAGCAGTTCGGTTTTCTTATCGCGGTCATTCTGTCGTTGGTGGTGCTGGGTGTGGGTACCGCCATGGGCATGAGTATTCATGAGCGGGCCGCGGAGTTTGGCACGCTGCGGGCCCTGGGTACCCGCGACGAGAGCGTCACGAGGCTCATCCTCGTGGAGTCCGTGGTGCTGGGGCTCACGGGCGCCGTGGCGGGTGTGGTGCTGGGTAACCTGCTGGCGGTGGCCATATCGGCCGTGGGTATACCCATGCCGCCACCACCAAACTCGGACCTGGGTTACATCTCGCTGATTCGCCTGAGTCTGCCCGTTTCTCTGCTGGCTTTTGCCGTCGGCGCCCTAGCGCCCATGCTGGCGGCCCTGGGGCCGGCAAGGCGCTCGGTAAAAATGCCCATTGTGGATGCGCTGCAGCGCGCGGTGTAACAGCCAAGTCACAGACCGGTCTGGCCGGTGCCTGTTGGCTTCATGGTGAGTTATTGCAGTCGGCGCAGATAGTCCCGCGTAAACACATGCTCCGGCAGTTCCTTCAGGCCCATGCGTTCGTAGGTCAGCACCGAGCGACGACCGGGTTTGAGTGCGTCATCAATCACCAGACGCGTCGGTCGCAGAGCACCGGCCAGTTCCTTGAACGCTTCATAGCGCATGGTTTTGAGCAAACGTCCCGAGCGGGCGAAGAACTCCGCGTACAGCGGGCGGTTGTTCTCGGCATCGATCCAGTAATTCACCTTGTCGTAGGTGACACCCTTGCCCGCAGCGGTGAGGGCGAGCACCACCACGGGGCGGTCATTGAAGCTGTCCTGGCGCAGCAGCTCGGCATTGTAGTCGCCGGCAAAGTTGGCCCGCGCCAGATCGCCATTGGCCACCTGGCCGGTCAGGCGCTGGGACAGTGACAGGCGGATCGGCTGGGACACCGACGGCATATAGATCCACAGGTCCCGGCCACGCATGAGTAATGCCTGGCCACGTTCGGCGGCGGGTTCCACGGTGAGCACAATGGTGTTTTCGTTGCCGCGGCTGAGCACACGGTAAATTCGTGCCTCGTCCACCTCGTCGTCACGATAGTTGGTCACGGTGATATCGGTCTGGAAACTCTCGCGGGGAAACCGGATGGCGTCGGCGCTGGCCAGCAACGTCGACGCGTCGGCGACCGCGGCGCTGGCGGTACCCGCTGCGGTGACATCGGCCCCGGACTCACCGCCCGCGGTGCTCGCCACCACCTCTTCTGCGAAGCCCTGACCATGCCCCGAAAGGAGCAAAAGTGTGACCGGGTACGCTCGTAAGTATTTGTTTATGAATGCTAACATCGCTGGTCCCGTGCTCCCCTGGAGGGGGATGTTGTGCCAATTGTAACCGTTGACAGTGTGCACAAGCGCTACCGCCTGGGCGACCAGATCGTCGCCGCTCTGCGCGGGGCATCCCTCATGGTAGAGGAGGGGGAGTTCCTTGTCCTGTCTGGCCCCTCGGGCAGTGGCAAATCCACCTTATTGAACATCATTGGCTGCATTGACACCGCCGACAGCGGTGAGGTGATCATCGAAGGTGAGCAGGTGGTGGGTCGAAGTCCGTCTGAGCTGGCTGACCTGCGGGTGCGCACCATCGGTTTTGTGTTTCAGACCTTCAACCTGCTGCCCGTGCTCTCGGCGGCCGAGAATGTGGAGTACCCCTTGCTGCTGATGCCCGAGCTCTCTGCCGATGAGCGTCAGAAGCGGGTCAAGCATTACCTCGACGTCGTCGGTCTCAGCGACTATGCGGGCCATCGTCCCGGTCAGCTGTCGGGCGGACAACGCCAGCGCGTCGCCATCGCCCGGGCCCTGGCGCCCCAGGGGCGTGTGATTCTGGCGGATGAGCCGACAGCCAACCTCGATCGAGCTACGGGAGAAGAAATCCTGGATCTTATGCAGGCCCTGAACCGTGACTCTGGCGTGAGCTTTGTCTTTTCTACCCACGATCCCAAAGTGATGGAACGGGCGGATCGATTGCTGCATATCGAAGATGGTGTGGTTCGGGATGCGCCCGCTGACTGACGTATCACATCGGCCGCGTCGGCTGGGCGTGCTCGCCACGAGTCTGCTGTTGGTAGCGGCGGGGGTGGCGGCGGACACGCGCGTCGATGGCGTGCGCGTAGGTCGGCAGGACGGTCGAACTCGCGTCGTCTTTGATCTCAACAGCGCGCCGGATTACCGGTTCTTCGCGTTGAAAAATCCAGGGCGCGTGGTACTGGACCTGCAGGATGCGCAGCTCGCATCAGATATCGCGGCGGATTTTAGAGGAACGCTGGTCGAAGGCCTGCGCACAGGCGATCACGAAGGTGGTGTATTGCGCCTGGTGCTCGACCTGACCGCCGGCGAGCATCAGATCAAACGCTTTACCCTCCCGCCCGATGAAGCTGCAGGCCGGGGACATCGCCTGGTGGTGGATATCCGGCCTGAAGAAACAGGTTCGCAGGCGGTGATGGCTGATGCAGCCTCAGCAGGTGACGTGCCGGCGGCGGTGGATGTCGAGCAGACAGCGGCGACTACCGCCCAGCAGACAGAGTCGGGGCTGACAGAACAAACTGCGCCGAAACCGGAAACTGCGGCGGCGGTCGGTGTATCTATCGCCAATGGCGATGGCGGCTCGTCCGTGCCTGGACCCGACAGAGACCAGATCAGCGAGAATGCCGTTGTCGGCGAACTGGCGGCTGACAGTGAAGGCATACCGTCATCTGGCGCGACCGACGATGTTTTCGATGACTTCTTTAATCTGGGCGGGCCGGCCGAGTCCCGCCCGCGCTTGTCCGGCTATCTCGAAACCTCTGCCGCCTATACCTACGCCGAACCCGAGCACTGGTCCAAGCTGAGGGCGCGCCTGGAGTTGGCCATCAGCGGACAGCTGTCGGACAACGTGCGCTACAAGCTGGCGGGTCGCCTCGATGGCGATGGCGCCTATGATCTCGAAGACGACTTCTACCCCGGGGCCGTGCGCGATGATCAGGACTTTGAGGCGCAGATCCGCGAGTTCTACGTGGACTTTGGCAGCGGCGCCTGGACCCACCGCGTAGGGCGTCAGCACATTGTCTGGGGCGAAATGGTCGGGTTGTTCCTTGCCGACGTGGTGTCTGCCCGGGACCTGCGGGAGTTCTACCTGCAGGATTTCGAGGCCATGCGCATTCCCCAGTGGGCCTGGAACACGCAGTTCTTCGCCGGTGATCACACGCTGGAGCTGGTCTACGTACCGACGCCGAGCGTCGATAAAATTGGCGAGCCCGGCGCCGACTTCTACCCCTTTGCGCTCCCGCCGGGTACGCCCGTACGGGATGATCGTCCGTCGCGGGACCTGAGCACCTACAACTGGGGTGTCCGCGGCTCCACGCTGCTGAGTGGCTGGAGCCTGTCTGCGTACTATTATGACAGCATCAGCGTGGCGCCGACGCTGGTGCTTGAAGACGATGGGTTGGTACTGCAGTACGACGCCATTGAGCAGTTCGGCGGTACCTTCTCAAAGGATTTTGGCGGCTTTGTATTCAAGGGCGAGGCGGTGTTCACCCCGGACCGGCGCTTCCAGTCCGCGGATCCCACGGATCCCGCGGCGATCCTGACATCCGATGCCCTCGACTGGGTAGTCGGTACTACGATCCCCCTGGGGGACTGGCGCTGGGATCTGCAGCTCTACGGCCGTAGCACCAGCGACTACGACCCCCGCATGGGCTTTGACGACGATGAATTTGGCGCGACGGTTTTAGTGAATTACGCTCTGGGCAGCCGCATGGAGCTGGAACTCATGGCGCTGGCGGGTCTGAATCGCGAGGATTACCTGCTACGACCCAAGTTCGTGTGGCGTTTCCGGCGCGACTGGCGCCTGCAACTGGGCGCCGATGTGTTTGGTGGTGATGCCATTGGACTGTTTGGTCCCTATGACGATCGCGACCGGGTGTATCTCGAAGTCAAACGCTGGTTCTGACTTTCATTCTGTTTTCGCAATTTTGTGACGCGATGCCGTTTCACACCTTGCGAACCCCGTCGCAAGGCGTAGAGTAGGTGGCCCGGTGCCTCAAGCCTAATCAAATACAACGCTAAGGACTTCCCCCGATGGGTATCACGCGTGTTTTCTCTGTTGTTCTTTTCTCTCTCACTGTTCTGCTGACCGCTTGCGGCGAGTCGCTTCCTCCTGAGGAGCTGCTGGCGCGGGGGCGGGCGGCGTTGGAGTCGGGCGACTATCGGGCTGCCACCATCGACGCGAAGGCGGCGTTGCAGCAGGTGCCGCGGAGTACCGAAGGCCGCAAGTTACTTGGTGACATCGCCCTGGCGAAAGCGTCCTTCGCCGAGGCGGCGGACGAGTATGAAAAGGCGCTGTCCTTTGAGAACGACGCAGGATTGGCTGCGGATTATGCGATGGCGTTGGTGGAGGCAGGGAAATTCCGCAATCTACTCGACGACGCCCTGGATGGTCGCTTTGTCGGTCTCGAGAACAATGCGGTGGTGTTGGCCGCGCTGGCCAATGCAGAGAGCGCCGTTGGGAATCTGCCCAAGGCTGGGGAGCTTCTGGATTCGGCGAAACGAAGCACCGCCGAGCATCCCTTCGTGCGAATTGTAGAAGTACGGTACACCGCAAGCCATGACGGTAATGTCGAAAAAGCGCGTGAGTTGGCGGATGCTCTCGTCAGGGACTACCCCGACTATGCGGCGGCGTACAGCGCTCTGGGTGCCGTCGCTACCATTCAGCAGGATCATGAAGCAGCGGTATCGGCCTATGCGCGTGCTACCGAGCTGAACTCTTTGCGATTGCGCGATCGCTTATCGCTGGTTGCCGCCTATATGACCGTTGCAGACACCGAAGCCGCGGTAGCTGAGGTTACTGCGCTGGACAAACTGATACCCAATAATCCGATCCTCAACTTTTATCAGGGGCGACTGGCTCTTGCAGATGGCCGCATAGAAGAGGGCCTGGAAGAAATGGATGCGGTGCTGAGTGATCTGCCAATGCACCCGGGAGCGCTTTACTTTGCCGGACTTGCAAATCTGGAGCAGGGCAATCTTGCTACCGCGGAACGTCAGCTCGGTGATTTTCTTTCCCAGAATGCCTCCCACGTCGACGCGAGACTGGCACTGGGCAGGTTATATTTACAGAAATCTGAAGCAGAGAGAGCGCAGAATATGGCACGTAGTATTCTGAATGATCACAGCGGCAATGCCGCCGCCGTACGGATTCTTGCAGCGGCGTTGAGCCTTCAAAGTATGCATGCAGAGAGTGCTGACCTATACGGGCAGCTCGTTGCAGCGGCCGACACACCCGACGCGGTGACCCAGGCGCAGTACGGTACGGAACTGGTTCGTGCGGGCAACGAGGCCGGCATCGTGGAGCTGGAAAAGGCCAGAGACCTGGATCCAACCAACGAGCAGGCGCGGCGCCTGCTGGTTGGTTCCTATCTGGCGAAGGGGCAAATCGACAAAGCTCGAGCGGAAGCCGAGGCGTTCCGCGTGGCGGTACCAGACTCACCTGTCCCACTAGTGCTGCTTGGGCAGGTCAACATCTGGGACGGAGATGATGCAGGGGCTGCCAAGGCCTTTGACGAAGCCCTCGCGATCGACGGGACCTCGGCGGAGGCCCTGCGAGGCAAAGCCGGTCTGGCTTTGCGCAGTGGCGATACGGATGCCGCAGAAAAAGTGTTTGCCGACGCCGTAGCGCAGCAACCCGAAGACTTGCAATCCCTGGTATCCCTCGCCGCTATTCAGGAACGACAGGGCGATAAAAAAGGCATGGCGGATTCCCTTCGTAAGGCGGTGGATTCCAATCCCGAAGCCTTGGCTCCGCGTATTGCATTGGCGCGGTATCTGATGAGCGAGGGTCAGTACGGAGAGGGCGTTGCGCTGTTGACGGCGGTCCGCGACGATCATGAAGACTCTCCAGCGCTGTTTGAGTTACTTGCGGGTGGGTTTCTTGGTCTCGGTGAAATGGACTCAGCCGTGAACGCGGCGGAGCGTCTGTTGACGCTACAGCCTGATAGTGCGCGGGCGTTGACCCTGGCGGCGGTGACCAATCAGGCCGACCGTAACCTGGAGCGATCCGAGGAATTGATTCGACGCGCACTGGAAATCGCGCCAGAGAATGTACAGGCGCGGCGTACGCTCGTTGAGCTGTACCTGCTACAAAACAAATACGACGAGTTGGCGATCCTGTTGGCTGGCTTCCCACCTGAAGTTCAGGAAAAGCGCGATGTAAAGCTGGCCAGGGGGCGAGTCGAACTCATGCGTAACAACCCTCAGGACGCGCTGCAGCTTCTGCGGGACGCGCACGCCATGGGTGGCGATAGCCGTTCTGTTTTTTTGCTGGTTTCAGCCAATCTCCGTACGGGCAATACGGATGAAGCAGAGGCCGTGGCCGACGCCTGGCTTGTCGAGAATCCCGACGATGCTGCCATATTGCAACAGTATTCCACCTACTTATTGGCTAATGGCCGCGACAAGAGAGGCGCTGAAATGCTTGAGCGCTTGTACAAGCTTGCGCCGGATGACGTGGTGGTGCTCAACAATCTGGCCTGGGCCTATCGCCAGAATAACTCCGGAAAAGCCCTTGAGTTAGCTGACAAGGCGGTGAAACTTGCTCCGGATAACATGTCTGTTATTGATACGCGCTCCATCGTGTTAATGGAAAAAGGCGATCTTGATGACGCCCTTGAGGCAAATGACCGCGCATTGAAGCTGGCGCCGGGCTTCCCTCAGCTACTTTTCCATCGTGGACAAATCCTGGCTGCCATGGGGCGCACCGATGAGGCAATGAACGTCCTTGAAAAAGTATCCAATGTGCAGTTTGCCGAGCGAGAAAAAGCGGAGAAGTTGCTGGCGGAGTTGCGCTCAATGTAAATGGGGCGCGACACTCCGTCAGAACTTGAAGCTAGCGTTCGGCGGTGATCGCCTGTACCGGTTCGAGTCCTTTCGGTAGGTAAATTGTCAACTCATTGATTTTCAAGTCGAGTCGCTTTGTCGTTTCGGTAACCTCTATATTCAGCGTGGGTGCAGGCTCGGAAGCCGTGCCGGGTTGCAAAAGCACCAAAAAGTCCTGCTGTCGTCTTTCCATGGGAGACGACACCTCTGTCCGCCAGGCGCCGGGAACAATTTCAGCCTTGGCTTTGCGTTTTAAGGCCTTGGCGATTTTTCCGTCCTCGTCATAATTTTTTCCGTCCACGAAGAACTCGTAACCCGGTCCTCCTATAAGGTTTAGCTGGGCATTTCGTGGAATCAGGATCTGGGTGTGCAGGTTGACATCGTCCTTGGGAATGCTCAGTGCACCATTGCTGAGATGGGGCTTTTCGCTGCTGTGCAACAGCCATTTGGTGCGTAGTCCTCCCGCGCTCAGCGATACGCGATCGTGAATGAGGGCTACGTCGAGTTTAGGTATGTAAACAAAGGTTCTCAGGTAGTGATCAGTTCGATGGGAGCGTGACCAGAAGTCGCCCGATCCGGAGTTGCTGTTGGTATACGCCGGAGTCAGGTCTGCATTGACCCACACCGCGTGAGCGTCTTCACTGGTAT
Source organism: Gammaproteobacteria bacterium (assembly GCA_030433415.1). Lineage (GTDB taxonomy): Bacteria > Pseudomonadota > Gammaproteobacteria > Pseudomonadales > Halieaceae > Congregibacter. Next base: position 23,696 of record JAUIMF010000036.1, read on the forward strand.
CGACCAGTACCTCACCAACGGTTTTGTAATGGTCCAGTTGTAGCTTCCAATCCGTGTAGTCCAGGGGCGCGGGCCTGCCCCAACCAGAGCCGACGCGGCGTTGACCACCATCATTTGCAATCGTTCTTTCCGGCGTGGTTGTAGTGCTTCCGTCTTTGCGTTCTTTGGTTTTTCCAGGAAGCGTGCGGTTTTCCTGAGGGTCCACAATCGTCACTACATTGTGCGCAATGCTCTGGTACATGTAGTTCATGTGGTGCTCGCCCCCGTAGTTGTAGTACACGCCGGAATCCAGAGCCAATGCCTGTTCTTTGAAGAGCGTGAAGGAGCCCTGATCGAGGTGCATGTGGGACCAGAAATTGTCGCCTGCCTTGAACGTGAGATAGCTGGCATTTTCTGACCAATCGGATCGCGCTACCAGAAGGCCGATGCCGTCAAACCACTTTGCAAGAGGCAAGCGACTCCTGGCGCTGAGGTCTCGCAGTGACTCGTTCGACCAGGTTCCCCAGGGAAACCCAAGGGGTTGGGGTTCGGTGGGGGGGGTGGCGAGGGTGTAGGCGGCGGCATGGTCGAACTCGACGGCGAGGGCGGCAAGGTCCGGAATGTTGTTGCGATGGAACGCGCCATCGCCCAGTCGCATATCACTGCCATCGGGTTGTTTGCGATACACGGCAAAATCCAGAAAACCGCGCAATCCGGGCATCGATGCAAAAAGGTCTTCGCCCGTTGCATGACGCCACATGGCAGGTAGGCGATGTATCGCGCTACCAATTCCAATGCCAACGTACTCGGCGCCTTCGTGCCATCCCCCGTTCAGCCCCATTACCTGAGACCATACCGGTAGGACTCGATGCTTCCAGTAGTCGTTGGCAAACCGCATGCACTGACCTGATTCGGAGTCGCCGTGCTGGGCGATGGCAGCCATTATCAGAGCCTGCAAAGGCTGGTTGTATAAGTAGACGTTGTATGGTGATAGCTTCAGCCGGTCCTTGATGACATCGATCTGGTATTTGCAGGCGAGTTCCAGTTTGGCCAGCATGCGACCGCGCTGCACCTCGTCAAAGCGGTCATACAGCCAGTCGTACGCCAAAGCGATCGGTATTGTCTGTTGATGGCCTCGCCAATCAAACTCCAGCGCTAGTAAATCGTTAAATAGGTCCTGGGGAACACCGAGGTCCGGTGACACGCGCGCCAACAGAATCCGGCTGTAGAGTCGACCCCGGTCAGCTCCTTGCTGGATGCGCTTTACGAAGTCCGGGTTCTCGCGTTGTAAAAGGGCCCATTCGTTGTTTGAGGGAGCTTCAAACCTGGGGTGTTGATACCGAAAGGATGGCAGCAGTGCGTTGGGTAGCTCGGTGACGTCGGGCAGGCGGTAGCTGTCGGGTTTGCTTTGGGGAACCAGACGCCCAACTACGAACAGTACGAGCAAACCTGTCAGGCAGGCAGAAACTGCCTTCTGCCACGGGCTTGCCGAGGATCTGCGACGATTGATTGCCGTGTGTGCAGGGGAGCGCCACGGATAGCTATAGCACAGGATGTAAGTCGTCAGTCCGACTACAACGTCGGTGATGTCAGCGTAGCGCCCGGGAATCTTGCTTTGACCCCACTCCAGAATAAAAGCCCAGGTGGCGAACGCTATCAGCCGGATAACCAGGCCATCAGTGCTGCGACTTCTGCGCGGATAGGTCAGATAGGCGTAGGCGCTGTAGAGCCATACGCTGCCTAGCAGGTCTACGATCCCGTTCAGGGAGTTCATTTGGCCCCGGAACAGAATCCAGTTCATGGCTTTCGGCGATGAGGATTGAAGGCCGGGTAGCCAGGTATCCAGGACCTGAAATATAGCCAAGGCGGCCAGGGCACTCACCTGCAGAAAGGGTGAAGACAGTGATCGAAGTCGCAACGTGACGATAACGGCTATGAACGCACCGATAACGGACTCGGGTGAGATGAGCCTTGTAACGATGAAGAGTTTTCCAGCTAAAACCAGAAAAACCCCGCCGGCGAAGTATTTTGCTGCCGTCTGCCGATCCTCAAACATTCGCAACGCGATGGCGCTGAGGCCTACGAACATCAGGGCATACTTGAAAACGTGGAGAATGAAAAAAGCTTGGGGGTCGGCGGCCATGACCACGAAGCGAGCGATACTTGCACGCAGGTACCCGATATCCAGCGACGGGAAAAATGGCGCCCATTGCGACGCGAGCCAAAACACCAGCACCAGTAGTCCCAGACGACCCGAACCAGGGTGTCGCAACTGAGCGTGTACTCGGGCATAGATTTCCGCAACTTTTCGGGAATGTCGTAAATGGCCGACGAAAAAGGCCCCAAGAAATGCGCCACTGGTGTTGAGTAAAATATCGAGCAGTGACGTCACGCGTCCGGGAATATAGGTCTGGCCGAACTCGAGAGTGACCGACACCACAAATCCGAGGAGAGCGCTGCACAGTGCAGCGATCAAGGGGCCCGCACGAAGCACGTGTGCCAGAAGCGCACCGACCGGTGCGTAGACCAAGATATTGATGATGAGGTCAGACAGAGGCGCGCTCTGCGAAACTGTCATGTGCAGGAACTGATCGATTCCCCCAGCGCTCCAGTTCCAGCGGTCCAGCGGGAACCAGGTGCCATAGGTCAGCAGCGCGATGTAGCCGACCAGAAAACCCAGGCTGGTGGAGTTGAAGGTGGCGGCATTGTTTACCTTACTCATGCCGTTGCGAGCTCTTCACCGGTGATTTGTGTGGCCAGTGGTAGATGGACGGTAAACGTGGAGCCCTCATCGATTTGGCTCTCCACCTCTATATCCCCCCCTAACTGTCGTACGTAGTCACGACTTTCGAAGGCGCCGATACCCATACCGGTAAGGCCCTTGGTGGAGTCGAAGGGGCGGAACAGTCGGTGGAGCACAAAATCAGTCGACATGCCTTCGCCAGAATCCTTGATCACAACAACCACATTCTGATCATCCGCTTGCACCGACACAGTGATGGTGCCGGAATCATTTGTCGCCTCCTGGGCATTTTGTATCAAATGACTGAAAACGGTCGCGAGTCTATCGGGGTCAGCAAGAATCCGGATTTTCTCTGGCGTGGGCGTAGCGAGGGTCGGTACCGGTTGCATGGAAGAGCGCTCGGCAATGACCGCCTCGATGGTTTCTTGTATGTCTACCTCTCTTCCGCCGATGGAGCGTTCACCACTGCGCATTTGATCCATCAGGCGCTGCATCCGGGCCACGGAGTTTTTTACGGTATTGAGCATGTCGTCCACAAACGCCGGGTTATGCTTGTGGCGGTCCGCATTGGCAATCAGGAGGGACTGTTGCGCCAGTATGTTTTTCAGATCGTGGACGACGTAAGCAGAAAGCCGATTGAACGCATCGAATTGTTTGGCCTCGATAAGCGCGTCGTTTGCAAGCTTTTGCGCCAGATGCGCTGCTGCCTGATGGCCCGCGGTTTTGAGTAGGTCGCGATCCTCCCAGTCCAGGCTTTCTTTCAGTTCTGAACGTTTCAGCAGGGCTACGCCAATCACCGAATCTCCAAAAATCAGTGGCACTGCGAGCCAGATACCTTCGGTCTCCAGTATCCAGTTTGGTGGCTTCAGGTCCTGATATAGATTGGGTGCGGCCCGCCACTCCAGAAAATCAATGATCCAGCCGTGCACTTCCAGCCATTCGGGCAGTTCGCCGAGCGTGGCGTTCTTTGGGGGAGGCGGCATCTCCCAGTTTGCGACACACCGGAACCCGTCTCCCTGACGACAATAAAGCAGCCCTGCTTCGGAGTTCACCAGGTTTGCAATGACACTGACCAGAGAGTACGCGGTATCTCCCTCGGGATTGGCAAGAGCCTGAGTGAATTTGACCCACTCTTCTCGATAATCGTACCGGTAGCTGAAAAAATTCTTACTCAGAAAAACCCGGACGTTGGCTCGAAGGCGCCCCGAGAGCAGTAGCCCGGTGAGCACGGTGATCCCGCTCGCTATGAATGCAAGCTGCAGAACCCCGCCCCAGTCGCCACCCTGATACTTAATGAAATAGCCTATCACCGCCATGCACAGCAGGTAGGTGCCGGCGGCTACGAGCGTGACTGAATGAAAGACCACATTTCGGGAAATATGAAGGTTCACTATCGACTCCCGGTGACGTGCGATACCGATCGTGAGCCAGGGGATGGCGATCGCGTTTACAAATCCGCGAGCTCTCCAGAAGTCAGCGTCCAGCCGCCGGAACAGAAGCGCTTCGGCGTACATGAAAAAGTCATAAAGAAAAATTCCGGCAATTCCCAGGCATAAAAATTTTGTTGCCCAGCGTTCCTGAGGCGCGGCGTTACGATACAGTTGCTCCACCAATACCAGCGCGGCGATCGCAATAAGTAACCAAAGTGTGAGCTGCGTCTCGCGAGCGAACATCTGATACGACCCGAGCACCGAGGCGGGTAAGGCGGGCGCAGCGACAATGGCGGCCGCCAACACAAAGTAGAAGGCTGCGTTGCGCGACCAGTTTTCGGTGCTAAAAACCCATTTGTTGCCGGTGTTTCGAAGGCTGTTCAACTGTAGTAGAAATACAATAAAGCTGGTGTCACGCAATAGTTCCGTCGCCTGTATCAGGTGAACTGGCGGATAGGCGAGAAGTGACCCCCAGGCTATTGAAAGCCCCCAAACCACGCTCAGGACTGCGACAGCCATCACCGCAGGACCAACGGGACTGTCTCGCCAACTGCGCATCAGGATGAAGCAAAGCAGCAGAAAGCTCAGTGCTGCTGTCCCGTAGGAAATCAAAACAATACTCATCAGGAGGGCCTTTGCTTATTCCTGTATCTGGTTGCAATACAAACCGCCGGTTTGTGCTGCAGTTCACGTCGCACGCATGACCGCATTGGCGTGCCTAACCTATACTCGGCCCCCGGCGAAGTAAATGACCTGACGGTCTCGCCACCCCGTCGAATTTCTCTGGGAGGAGAAGATGACAGAACAAATCGTTGCGCCAGAAAAAGCGGTAGCTATTGTAGGGCTTGGCTATGTGGGCTTGCCCCTTGCCGCTGCTTTGGGTGTGCACGTGAGAACCATTGGTATCGATCTGAGTGTCGAAAAGATCGAGAACTATCGACGAGGTCATGACCCCAGTGGAGAGGTGTCCCGAGAGGCGCTGCTCGCTGCGGAAAAACTGGAATTTACGACCGATGCGGCGGCTATAGCCGAAGCGAGTTTCGTGATTGTCGTGGTGCCGACGCCCATCGATGATGCAATGCGACCCGACCTTCGGCCTCTTGAGGGCGCTACGCGCTCCGTGGGCGAAAACCTTCAGCCCAATACCGTTGTGGTATTCGAATCAACGGTGTATCCGGGCTGCACCGAAGAAATATGCGTTCCAATTCTTGAAAAGGCTTCGGGTTTGGCATGGTCCGGCCGGGACAGCGAAGCCTCCCCCACGGGGTTTTTTGTGGGGTATTCACCCGAGCGGATCAATCCGGGGGACCGGCAGCACAGGCTTGAGAACATTGTAAAAGTTGTGTCGGGAGATACGCCGACGACGCTCGACAGGGTTGCTACGCTGTATGGCCTTGTCGTCGAGGCGGGGGTACACCGAGCTGCAAGTATCAAGGTTGCTGAAGCAGCCAAGGTCATCGAGAACACCCAGCGGGACCTGAATATCGCGCTGATGAATGAACTGGCAATTATCTTTAATCGCCTGGGCGTAGACACATTGGATGTTCTGGAGGCGGCAGGTACAAAATGGAATTTTCTGCCTTTCAGGCCGGGTCTGGTAGGTGGCCATTGTATCGGCGTTGACCCGTACTACCTTACCTACAAGGCACAAAGCGTTGGGTACCACCCACAGGTGGTGCTCGGCGGCAGGCACACGAATGATGGTATGGGTAAGTACATCGCGCGTCAGACGGTGAAACTGCTGGCGAGTGCGGGTCACCCTATCAATGGTGCCACCGTCACGGTGCTGGGTTTGACCTTCAAGGAAAACTGCCCGGACTTACGTAACTCAAAAGTCGCTGACATATTGAGTGAATTGCAGGAATTTGGATGTGAGATTCAGGTTCATGATCCCCTTGCGGATGCACGGGAGGCACAGTCTGAATACGGTGTTGAACTGGTCAAGCGCTCAAAGCTGAAGCCTGCCCATGCCGTAGTGTTTGCGGTCCCCCACACAGAGTATCTGGATGAGGGTTTTTCCGGGCTGGCTCCACTGCTTGCGAAAGACGGCGTAGTGGTGGACGTCAAGTCGGTGCTCGACAGAGAGAGTGCTGCCAAGGCGGGAGTGCGGCTTTGGCGCTTGTAAAGTCGCCCGGCTGTGATTCCAGTCACGCTCTGGGGTGTGATTAACATCGAGAGCAGTATTTTTTAAGCGAATCGCGAGCTACACTCTTGCGACCGCAAACAGTTTTCTCAAGGAGAAGGGCGAGATGGGGATCAAGCGTTTATTGTCTGGGAGCTTTCACGTGGGGGCGCGCTTTTTAGCGGGCGCTCTGGTCGTTTTTCTCGCTGCTTGTGCTGGCCCTGGGCCGTCCACGGCGGTGGCTCCGATGTCTACGGCGGATTACAACTATGTGATAGGGCCAGGCGACACCATGGAAATCTTTGTCTGGGGTAACGAAGAACTTTCAACCTCAGCGATCGTGCGGCCTGACGGCAAGTTGACTACGCGGCTTGTTGAAGATCTCGAGGCGAGTGGCAAGACCTCGACGGAATTGGCGCGAGAAATTGAAAAGGTCTACGCGGAATACGTGCGTCAGCCTGTGGTCAGTGTCATCGTCAATGGTTTTGCTGGTGTCCCAGAGCAGCAGGTTCGCGTGGTGGGCGAGGCAGCCCAACCGACAGCGGTCCCCTTTCGGCAGCATATGACATTGCTCGACCTCATGATCGCGGTAGGTGGAATGACTGAGTTTGCCGCAGGTAATCGCTCGGTTCTGGTGAGGACGGAGGGAGGGCGCCAGGTAACGCAAGGCCTGCGTCTTGACGACCTGCTCAAGGATGGCGATATCAGTGCGAATATGGCATTGCAGCCTGGGGACGTGGTAATCATCTCTGAGAGCTGGTTCTGAGGCAGTACCTCTACAGGCACGGTCATAGAACTAACCCCCCAGGAGCTTACGGGCTATGCAAGAAGCGCTGTTTCAGATTCTCTCCTATGCGATCGGTGCGTGGCGTTATCGCTGGACGGCGCTTGGTGTGGCCTGGGTGCTCGCGGTGGCGGGCTGGGCGTTTGTCTGGCAGATGCCCGAGGCCTACGTAGCGACGGCACGTATTAACGTAGACACCAACTCCGTGCTGCGTCCCCTCATGCGGGGATTGGCAATAACACCCAACGTGGATCGGCGTATCGAGCTCATGAGCAGAACGCTTTTGTCTCGGCCGAACCTGGAAAAACTCGCCCGGATGACCGACCTTGATCTTTCCGTCACTAGCGAGGCGGACAAGGAGAGGCTGATTCAGCGGCTTCAGAACTCAATACAGCTCACGGGGGTGCGTTCGAACAACTCCCTTTACAACATCAGTGTTATCGACCCCGACCGCGAAACGGCCCGTCGCATGACGCAGTCCTTGATCACGATTTTCATTGAGAACAGTCTGAACGAAAAGCGTGAGGATAACTCGGACGCGCAGTCTTTTCTCAAGAAACAGATTGCCCAGTCCGAGGCCCGGCTTATCGAGGCAGAAAACCGACTGGCGCTTTTCAAGCAAAAGAATGTGGACGTGCTTCCGGGAGAAGCGGGTGATTACTACAGCCGCCTGCAAAATGCTCAGGGAGACCTGGCGGCTGCAGAGCTTTCTCTCAAAGAGGCGATGAATCGTCGCACGGCCCTGGCGCGGCAGATGGGCGGTGAGGAACCGGTTTTTCTCGGCGGTACGACCTCGGGCATGACCGGCTCTCCGCTGGATGGGCGTATCGAAGCGCTCTCGGCTCAACGCGATCAGTTGCTTGCACGCTACACTGACAAGCATCCAGAGGTCCGTCAGCTCGATCGTCTGATCGACGAGTTAAGCGCAGAGCGTCAGGAAATGCTGTCTGCCATTTCTCAGGACGCGGGCATGCCGGTTCCACAATTTGAAGCCTCTGGAGCCTTTCAGAGTATGCGAACCATGCTAGCGGAATCGGATGCGCAGATTGCCGAACTGCAGGTGCGCGTAGAAGAATATCGGCGTCGCGTGGAAGAGCTCGGGGCCAAGGTCAATGCAATTCCCGAGGTAGAGGCAAGACTCAAGCAGTTGAACCGTGACTACGGGGTATTGGCAGCGCAGCATGCAGAGATGCTGGAGCGTCGTGAGTCGGCGCGTTTGGGTGGTGATGTAGAAAGCAGTGCCGGGGATGTGAGTTTTCGGGTTATTGACCCACCCTTTGTCCCGCTCAAACCCAGTGAACCAAACAAGCTGATACTCAATGCGGCTGTGTTCATTTTTTCTCTGGGGGGAGGCGCAGCGATTGCACTGCTTATCTCACTTTTTCAACCGCTGGTGGTCGACGGGCGGCAACTGGCCAGTTCCACGGGGCTGCCACTGTTGGGATCTGTGACATTTGCCAAGTCCGCGGAACAGCTTCGTCGCGAACGGTGGAAGATGGTCAGTTTTGCGGGCTGTTGTGCAGCGCTGGTATTGCTGTTTGGCGGTGTGCTTCTCGTGCCCGAAGCTCTGGAAAAGGTTCTTTGACCCGTTACTGCAGCAGGAATGCTCCTTACTCCAACATAAAGCGATGGCGGCAAGATGAGTACGATTGAAAAAGCCCTGGGGCAGAGCGGTAATAGCCCGGAATCTCGCAGACGTCGTGATACGACGTCGGATGCACTGGAGCGCGCCACCCAGAATGGGGCCAAAGATAGTGCTGCCAAAGATAGTGCCTCCCATGCGATCGGTGACTATCTCAAAACTGAGAGCGGCGACGTGCAGGTGGCCCTGGAAGAGCCCCCATCGCTCTGCAATGGGGACCAACATGGCAGGGATAGCGAGCACCCCGGAGGATTTGATTCGCGGGGAGCTCCAAAACAGCTGG
>JAUIMF010000124.1 GCA_030433415.1 Gammaproteobacteria bacterium
ATACATCAGTCCCTGGTGCTCACCCAGATGCTCGCCCTCGGGCGTTTCGATGGCACCAGGCTGAGCCGGAATATAGGTCTGTAGAAAATCGCGAAAGCGTCGTTCGCCGATAAAGCAGATACCCGTGGAATCTTTTTTGTCGTGGGTTTTCAGGCCGGCTTGTTCGGCGCGGGCGCGAACCTCGGACTTTTCGAGCTCACCAACGGGAAATAGACTGCGACCCAGTTCCCGGTGGCCAACGGCATGCAGGAAGTAGCTCTGGTCCTTGTTGCGGTCCAGACCCTTGAGTAAGGCCGGGCGTCCAGCGTGTTCACCCAGGCGCACATAATGGCCCGTGGCAATGCGGTCCGCGCCCAGTTCCAGGGCGTAATCGAGGAACGCGCGGAACTTGATCTCGCGGTTGCACAGAATATCCGGGTTTGGGGTTCGGCCCGCGCGATATTCCTCGAGGAAGTGCTCAAACACGTTGTCCCAATATTCCGCGGCGAAGTTCGCACCGTGCAGGGTAATGCCCAGTTTGTCGGCGACGGCCTGGGCGTCGGCGAAATCGGCCTTGGCGGTGCAGTATTCGGTGCCATCGTCTTCGTCCCAGTTCTTCATGAACAGGCCTTCGACGTGGTAACCCTGCTCAAGAAGCAACAGGGCGGCAACGGAGGAATCGACGCCTCCGGACATGCCGACAATGACTTTTTGCGGTGTTGCCATGGTGTGTGGAGCGCCTGTTGCGCCGTGTGCTTCCTGCGATGCTTCGGGCGGCGCATTCTACCAGAAGCGAGGCCGCTATCTGGAGCGTCGCGGACCACCGGAGTGGCGCCTACGTTGCCTCGCAGATGATCGGGGCATGTGCACGGTCAACGTGCGCGACTCGCCGGGTGCCAGTGAGTCGAGGGTCCAGTCGCCCACGGCGATGCGGATCAGGCGCAGTACGGGAAATCCCACGGCCGCGGCCATGCGCCGAAGCTGCCGGTTGCGGCCCTCGCAGATGGCGATTTCGATCCAGCTGGAACCCGCGTCCCGGTGCGCGGCGACCGGCGGCGTGCGCTTCCATACCTCGGGTGGTGCCAGGCGCTCTACCCGGGCCGGTCGCGTGGGACCATCCTTGAGGGTTACACCGTGGCATAGCATCGAAATGGCCTCGTCGGTGATCTGCCCGTCAAGCTGCAGCCAGTAGCGCTTCCAGAGTTTTTGCCTGGGATTGCTGATGCGCTGTTGCAGGGCGCCGTCGGCGCACAGCACGACCAGGCCTTCGGAGTCGAAGTCCAGGCGACCAGCGGGATAGAAACCGGGCCGGTGGACGTAGGTTGCCAGCGTGGCCCGCCCCTCAGGGTCCGTAAACTGGCTCAGGACCCGATAGGGTTTGTTCAGCAGAATCAGCTCAGCCATGGGCGCTCATTGGTCAAAAACGACGGACAGCACACCGCTCCATCTGGTAGAATTCGCGTCGCTTTCGACAGACCCACCAATGCCTACTGGAGCACATACATGGCTTATCAGCACATCACGGTCCCTGACACCGGTTCCCGCATCACCGTCAACGACGATTTCAGCCTGAACGTTCCCGACAACCCCATTATCCCCTACATCGAGGGTGACGGCATCGGTGTGGACATCAGCCCCGTGATGATCAATGTGGTCGACGCAGCGGTAGAAAAAGCCTACGGCGGCGCGCGCAAAATCTCCTGGATGGAGATATACACCGGCGAGAAGGCCGCTGAGCTGTATGAAGGCGACTGGTTCCCCGAAGAAACGCTCGAAGCCATCAAAGAGTACTCCGTAGGCATCAAGGGCCCCCTGACAACGCCGGTCGGCGGTGGCTTCCGCTCCCTGAACGTCGCGCTGCGCCAGGAGCTGGACCTTTACACCTGTCTGCGCCCCGTGCGCTGGTTCGAAGGCGTGCCTTCACCCGTGAAGAATCCCGGTGACTGCAACATGGTGATCTTCCGCGAGAACTCCGAAGACATCTACGCTGGCATCGAATACCAGGCCGGCACCGAAGAGGCGCAGAAGGTCGTCGATTTCATCATCAACGAGATGGGCGCCACGAAAATCCGCTTCCCCGAAAACGTGGGCATCGGCATCAAGCCAGTTTCTGCACAGGGCACCAAGCGCCTGGTCCGCAAGGCGATCCAGTACGCCATTGACCAGGACCTGCCCTCGGTAACGCTGGTGCACAAGGGCAATATCATGAAGTTCACCGAAGGTGGCTTCCGTGACTGGGGCTACGAGCTGGCTCGTGAGGAGTTCGGTGGTGAACTGCTCGACGGTGGCCCCTGGGTATCGATCAAGAACCCCAACAACGGCAAAGAGATCATCATCAAGGATGTGATCGCCGACGCCATGCTGCAGCAGGTGCTGACGCGTCCTCGCGACTACTCCGTGGTCGCTACGCTTAACCTGAATGGTGACTATCTGTCTGACGCCCTGGCGGCCCAGGTTGGTGGCATCGGCATTGCGCCCGGCGCGAACCTGTCTGACACCGTGGCATTGTTCGAAGCGACCCACGGCACGGCGCCCAAGTACGCGGGTCAGGACAAGGTCAACCCCGGCTCACTGATTCTCTCGGCTGAAATGATGCTGCGTCACATCGGCTGGAACGAAGCCGCTGACCGCATCATCGACGGCATGAACGGCGCGATCCAGAACGGTACCGTGACCTATGACTTCGAGCGTTTGATGGAAGGCGCCACGCTGGTGAGCTGCTCCGGCTTTGGCGAGAAGATCATCGAAGCCATGTAATCCACCGGGCCCATGGTCCGGACACCGTTTGATAAACCCGCCGGGGCACTACGCTCCTGCGGTTTTTTTTTCAATCTGCCACCGCGCAGCAAAATCCTTATAATCATGCTCATGATGGCTTTTCAGGTGTATGGCAGGGCATGAAGGACCGATCCCGCTACCTCGACGTCTACGCGGGTCCACGTGCGGGCGACGGCGACGAGCCAGCGCATCCGGATGACGACGGCGGTCTGGCCCTTCAGGAGGCCCGCCCCGAGCTCAAGCGCCCCCCGCTGTACAAGGTCGTTCTGCTGAACGACGACTACACCCCCATGGAATTTGTGGTTGAAGTTCTTGAAACGTTCTTCAAGATGAACCGTGAACAGGCCACGCAGGTCATGCTGACGGTGCATACCCAGGGCAAGGGTGTCTGCGGCATCTACACGCGCGACATTGCCGAGACCAAGGCCGCCCAGGTCAACCAGTTTGCCCGCGACCACCAGCACCCGCTGCTGTGTGAGATCGAGGCTTCAGAAGGCTAATTTGATCGCAGGAGATCGCATATGCTGAGCAAGGAACTGGAACAGACGCTGAATGATGCGTTCCGGGAGGCGCGCTCACGGCGACACGAGTTCATGACCGTGGAGCACCTGCTGCTGTCACTGCTCGACAACAACGATGCGATCCGCGTACTCAAGGCCTGCGGTGCCCAGATCAGTGCCTTGCGCGGCGACCTGGTGGAGTTTATCGACAGCACCACCCCGATCATTCCCGAAGACGAGCAGGACCGTGAAACCCAGCCGACGCTGGGCTTTCAGCGCGTGCTGCAGCGAGCTGTGTTTCACGTGCAGAGCTCTGGCAAGAGTGAGGTGACCGGGGCGAATGTGCTGGTCGCCATCTTCTCGGAGCAGGAATCGCAGGCGGTCTATTTCCTGAAGACCCAAAGCATCACCCGCCTGGACGTCGTCAATTACATCACCCACGGTATTTCCAAAGTCGAGGATGATGGCGACGAACCGCAGAGCGAAGGCGAGGGCGCCGCGCCCGAGGCGATGGGCGAAGAGGGCGAGAGCAATCCCCTGGACAATTTTGCGACCAACCTGAACCAGGAGGCCAAAGAGGGCCACATCGACCCACTGATCGGCCGCAGCAGCGAAGTGGAGCGCGTTATTCAGGTGCTGGCCCGTCGGCGCAAGAACAACCCTCTGCTGGTGGGCGAATCCGGTGTGGGCAAGACCGCCATTGCCGAGGGGCTGGCCAAACTGATCGTCGACGGCGATGTGCCCGAAATGCTCAAGGATGCCGAAGTGTATTCCCTGGACCTGGGCGCGCTGCTGGCCGGCACCAAATATCGCGGTGACTTCGAGAAGCGCTTCAAGGGCCTGCTGGGCGAACTCAAGCGCCGCGAAGGTGCCGTGCTATTCATCGACGAAATCCACACCATTATCGGTGCGGGCGCCGCGTCCGGCGGCGTGATGGATGCGAGCAACCTGCTCAAGCCGCTGCTCACGTCGGGCAAGCTGCGCTGCATCGGCTCCACGACCTTCCAGGAATACCGGGGCATTTTTGACAAGGACAAGGCCCTGAGCCGTCGCTTCCAGAAAATCGACGTGATGGAACCCAGTGCCGATGACGCCTACAAGATTCTCAAGGGTCTGAAATCCCGCTTTGAAGAACACCACGGGCTGCGCTACACAGACCAGGCCCTGCGTGTGGCAACGGATCTGTCGGCGCGCTATATCACGGACCGTTTTCTGCCGGACAAGGCCATCGATGTGATCGATGAGGCCGGAGCCTTTCAGCAACTGCAACCGCCCTCGAAGCGTAAGAAGGTCGTGGGCAAGCACGATGTCGAAGCGGTCGTCGCCAAGATCGCCCGCATTCCACCCAAGTCTGTAAACCGCAACGACAAAGAAGTCCTGCAGAAGCTCGAGAGCAACCTGAAGATGGTTGTGTTCGGCCAGGACAAGGCCGTGTCGGACCTCGCCATGTCGATCAAGATGGCGCGGGCCGGATTGCGCGGCGGCGACAAGCCCATTGGCTCCTTCCTGCTCGCCGGTCCCACGGGCGTGGGTAAAACCGAAGTCACCCGCCAGCTGGCGAAGATTCTCGGCCTGGAGCTCATCCGCTTTGACATGTCGGAGTACATGGAGCGCCACACCGTGTCCCGCCTGATCGGTGCGCCGCCCGGCTACGTGGGCTTTGACCAGGGCGGTCTGCTCACCGATGCCGTCACCAAACACCCCCACGCTGTGGTGTTGCTGGACGAAATCGAGAAGGCACACCCCGAAGTATTCAACCTGCTGCTACAGGTCATGGACCACGGCACGCTCACCGACAACAATGGGCGTAAGGCAGACTTCCGCAACGTAATACTCATCATGACGACGAACGCCGGTGCCGAGAGCATCAGCCGCCGCTCAATCGGGTTCACCACGCAGGATCACAGCACCGATGGTATGGAGGCGATCAATCGCCTGTTCACGCCGGAATTCCGCAACCGCCTGGACAACATCGTGCAGTTCGAGCCGCTGGGCGAAGACATCATCCTGACGGTGGTCGACAAATTCCTCGCCGAGCTGCAGGGTCAGCTGGACGAAAAACGCATCACGCTGGATGTGGATGAAGATGCCCGGCTGTGGCTGGTCGAGAAAGGCTACGACAAGCACATGGGTGCGCGTCCCATGGATCGTGTGATCCAGGAACACATCAAGAAACCCCTGGCGGAGCTGGTGTTGTTTGGTCCGCTGGCAACGAACGGCGGTACGGCGCTCGTGCGGCTGGACGAGAGTGGTGAGGAACTGGTGGTCAGCGTCGCTGAAGAAGCGGACGCAACGGACGACGAACTGGCGGTGACCTGAGCCTTGACCGAAGGGCGGGGG
>JAUIMF010000125.1 GCA_030433415.1 Gammaproteobacteria bacterium
ATGGCTATGTAGCTCAGCCGGTTAGAGCACAGCACTCATAATGCTGGGGTCGGTGGTTCGAGTCCACCCATAGCCACCATCCGTCCGAGCAGACGGATCGAACGAAGCCCTGCCCTCGGCGGGGCTTTTGCGCTTCAGGGGCTGGAGCCGTCAAGGCAGGCGTGTCGCCAGGACAGCACGGGAGCAGGTCCGGGAAGGGGCGGCGCCGCTCAGGGCCTCGGCCCGGGGCAACAAACCTACCCAGTTGGTGCCCCGACTGCAATGGAAGCCGGCTTCAGGATGATGGCTTACCGCTGGAAGTCAGCGGCTATGCTCATAAGCCCGAGCTTGCCGGCAGCGCTTCTTTAGGCCTACTCGACCGCTAAGGGAAGCGGACGACAACTGCGGGCCAATTCGAGGGAACCAGAAATCGACCCTAAGAGATTCACGCGCAACCTCAAGACAATTGGCAACCGAATCCCGGGAGGCCAACAAGCCGCTTCGTCGTTGCACATTCGCGCCTTCTTAAGCTTGGACTTTGAATGTTCTACGCTACTCGCGAACCTTTCATAAGGAGCAAAGAACATGGCAACGATTAAGATCCCGGTTCAGGAAATCAAAACCAGTAAGAAATTCACCATCTTTGAGATCCGCAGCACTCTCCACGCAAGATCTATCGATGGCACTGTCGCGCAGCGAGAATCACGGCGTCCGATCTACAGACTCGGCCTCGAGATTCCTTTGACCAGGAGGAGCGACGGCACGTTTGTCACTGCCAACGGAGCGATTACCTTGGCGGAGATCTAATCCCTACTCGCATCAAGGACGCGAAGACGCGGAAGTCAACCGGACGCCCAGTATGAATCGGAATCAAACTTCGGTATATCATCTATAGGGCGCCATCGTCACACCCGTTGAGTCTCCCTATCTCATTCCGTGATCAGCAGCGGAGCAGGCGGCAACTCGTGTGGTTGCTGGGGCACCGTCGGCCCACCAAACTTGATGCGAAGTTCCTCGCCCAGCTCGTCCCGCCTACTGAACCCGTAAGCCGAAAGCTGGGGACTTGAGGCTATTACCGTCTCCAGACAGCCGGCGAGCACGCAGAACAGGTCTGCGCGAATCATGGAAAGTACGACCTCGCCTTCTACCCACCCCGAGCCGATGCGCCGATTGAGCTGGGGCGTTCCCCCGTGGACATATTTATGTAGCCACTTTGCGGGGCCGCCTACCTTGAACCCATCAAGATGCAGAGCCCGAGCCGCATTGAATCCGACCAGTGACAGGACCAGATCGTAACTATAGTTTTTGCGCCGCTTGACAAAGCGCCATGCTGGCTTGGGTTAGCGAACCAACGGCAACATAAGTCTGCTGGTAGTAGGTGCCTGCGCCAATATTGCTTCTTCTGTACACTGCATTGATCTTTGCCGTCGAATCCGCTGGTGTAGCCCTGGGGAAAAAAGCGCGCCCATAGCCAACCGTGGAGAATCCGGAGCTGGGAAGGTCTGGAGACCAAAGACCTATGGCTGCCGCGCCACCAGCGATTGATGCAATTACGGGCCTGCCCTGCTCACCCGCCCCGGACTGGAGGGACGACAATGAACAGTCGGCTACATTCAATGCGTGAAACGTATTGAACTCAGGTGCCAGATAAAGCGCGGGATTCTCCACCACCAAGTGGCCGGTGGCGGCAGGAATCGTAACTTCCGAAACAATCTCCACGAGACGCTCCGAGACCCCGGGCACGCCTATGGTTACGTGCTTTGTCAGCAAATGGCCCGACAACTGGGTAACGCCATTGCAATCGGAGCGATCTCCAGGCTTTAACCAAAAAGCCGGCCTTGAACTCGTATGGGCTGAGTTACTCGTCTCGTAGCGACTCGTCCATCTGCTGCTGGTGTTATGGCCGACTCCATCGGAGGAGCTTCCCGCCTCCGTCGGATTGTTGCACTCGCCTGTGCCATTTACGGTCCAGGCAATCTGCATCTGTCTTCCGCGATCCCAGGAATTGATGTACTCGTAACCGCCGGCGTATCGACTGTCGATCGCACCAGCAGTGCGCGACGACATTCCGATCGCAATCAAATCGCTCTTTATCGTAACTCGCGAACCATGCGGGCCGGAGTAGTAGGTTCCATTCAGCCCCACCCGTCTTTCGCTTCTACCGTAGACCAGATAGTGATTCAACGCTTTGGCGCAATCCGTTCCATAAGCCGTTCGCAGATCAGCATACCTCTCCAAATATTGGCTCGAATGGAATGTAGGGTGGGCACGCCTGCATTCGGCGATACCGTGATCCCGCCAATGGACTCGCGCGCCTTGAGGATCGGAGATACCTGCCATTAAGAGGTCCGAATGTGCATTCAGATAGAACCTCCAGTTGAAAACACCGGGGTCGTAAATCCCTTGCTGCTGCGCGACCACAGTCGAAGGCAACAGAGCCATAGAAAAAGCAAGCAACACAACACCCGAGGCCTTCATGGATCCCTCCTTGGACTAATCGAATACAACAGCGCTGCATTGTGCAGCAAACTTGGACACCAGAACAAGCATCGCTAGTACCCCCATGGAATCTCTGAGGGCGCGCACGGAGATCCACTTCCACCCCGCTTCGGGGTATCACGTAGAACGGAAGATCGGTACGAAGGAGCTGGCGCATGCGAACAGCTCTTGCTGCGGAGTTGGACCTAGAGCTATTGGGTAACCCAGAGACAGCTGTCAGACGGGTCGATGCATGCCCTCAACCACGAACGGCGCGAGGCAGGCGTTGCAAGCCACGCACTTTTCGCCCCTGCACCCTCCATGCCCACCGGGAGTCTCCTACCGACGCCCGTCCTACACGCTACCGCGTCGGAAGCTGCGCCAGGGTCGTGCGGGCCACGTCGACCAGGCGGGCTTCGGTGACGGCGCCCTGCTTGATCGTGCCGCGGTTGTAGGCGCTCCACAGCACGCGGACGGTGCGCGGTTCGAGCACCTCGACCAGCAGGCCGCCTTCGACGGTGTCGGTGGTCTTGAGCTTCATCAGCGGGACGCCGTCGGCGTCACGGGTGACGATCTGCGAGCAGGCGCCGCCGCTGCATTCGATCGCGGCCAGCGGGGTGGCGGCGTTCTGGCCGCCGCGGCTGACGAGGGCGGCGTTCTGCACGTCCTGCACGCCTACACGATAGGCCAGGATGAAGTCGGCGCCGGCCGGGTCGTCGGCCAGGCGGTAGCCCTTCTCGCCCATGGCGGTGTCGATCGACTGCCTGAGCTTTTCCCGGAAGGCGGCATCGGTCACCCGGGGGTCGGACTCCGCGCGTCGCTGGCCCGGCAGGTCGACCCAGGCGTAGCTGGGGCCGGGGAGACTGGCCGCGGGATGCTGGACCGTGACGTGGGCGCGGGGGCCTTCCACTGTCGGGGTACTGCTGCACGCAGCGAGAACGACCGCCAGCAGCGCAAGCACGCCGGTGCGCAGCGAACGCGCGTTCGATTCCGGTTCGCGGGAGTGGATCGCAGGTGCATTCATCAGGCTTCCTCGGACAATGCCCGCAGGGGGCAGGGACAGGGCCCATCCGGCATCCGGGTTCGGCGATGCCGGCCGGCGGTGGCGGTTCATTATCACCAGACCCGCGCGGTTGAACAGGCACGCTGTCCCGGGGGACATCGCCATCGCAGGCCCGGCCGGCGGCTCGGGCTGAAACTGAACAAAAATGACAGCGCATGACATTGGCGCGCTTTTTGGATTAGAGTCGGCCACGGGGATGGCAGCCCAGTCCGGATCGACCCGCCTTCGAGCGTGTCGGCGACCCCGGGCTCCGGGCGCCATTTACGTCGCAGGACGCGCCCGGCCACGGCGCGGACCAGACCGGGAACTGTCCTAGAAAATGCCGATGTCCGCATCCTTGCCGCTGTCCCCGCCCACGGGCGCCCTGCTTGCCGACATCGGCGGCACCAATGCGCGTTTCGCGCTCGCTGCACCGGACGCGTCGCACCCCAACGTGATCGCGTCCAGCATCCGCATCTACCCGGTGGTGGACTTCCCGTCGCTGGCCGACGCGGCCAGCCACTACCTGGAAGAGATGGCGGCCAGCCCGGACAGCGCGGTGCTCGCCGTCGCGGGCCCGGTCAAGGACGAGCAGGCGCACATCACCAACCATCCCTGGAGCATCTCGGCCAAGCGCATGCGCGTCGCCCTGGGGCTGGAGCGGGTGGAGCTGGTCAACGACTTCACGGCCCAGGCCATGGCGGTGTCGGTGCTGGAGCCGGCCCAGACCCGCGCCGTCGGCGGCATGCCCTGGCAGGGCTGGCACGATGATGGCGACCGCACCTACGCGATCATCGGCGCGGGCACGGGGCTGGGCGTGGGCGGCCTGCTCCGCCGCGAAGGCCGTTTCCATCCCCTGCAGACCGAGGGTGGACACGCCAGTTTCGCGCCGGGTACCGACGAAGAGATCGAAGTGCTGCGCTTCCTGGCGCGGCACTTGCCCCGGGTCTCCAACGAACGCCTGCTCAGCGGCAGCGGCCTGGTGAACATCCATAGGGCGCTGGCCCACGTGCACGGCCATGCGACGGTCGCGCTCGAACCTCGCGACATCACCGCGCGGGCCAGCGCGGGCGACGCGCTCTGCCTGCAGGCGATCGACATGTTCTGCGCGGTGTTCGGCGCGGTGGCCGGCGACCTGGTGCTGACCCTGGGCGCCTGGGACGGGGTATTCCTGACCGGCGGGCTGGTGCCGCGCCTGGTCCCCTGGCTTGAAAGCTCGTCGTTCCGGACCCGCTTCGAACACAAGGGGCGCCTGTCGGATGCGATGCGGCAGGTGTCCGCGGTGGCGATCACCCACCCCCAGCCGGGCTTGCTGGGCGCAGCGGCGATGAGCACGGGGCGCTGCGGGCACCCCTGACAGCCGCCTTGCGCCGGGACCGGCTGGACCGGCCCGCGCCCGATCCGATCACGAAAGGGAACCCATGATGCGACGCCTGCCCGACCCCCTGGAACCGTCTGCCACACCCGCCCGTCGACGCCCGGCACGGCGCCTGGGCCTGTCGATCGCGACGCTGGGGCTGGCGCTGCTGGGTGCGGCAGCGGCCGCCAGCGAGCCCTCGGTGGTGCGCATCGTGCAGGAGGGCGCCGGCTACACGCTCCAGGTCGACGGAAAACCCTTCCGGGTCAATGGCGTGGGCTCGGGGGGCTCCCGGCTCGCCACGCTCGCCGCGCATGGCGGCAACGCCTTCCGTACCTGGGACGTGCCCGCCGATCCCGACGAGGCGCGTGCACTGCTGGACGAGGCGCAGGACCTGGGCCTGAAGGTGGCCATGGGCCTGCGCATGGTGGCGGGCCGACAAGGCTTTGACTACGGCGACGCCGCTGCCGTGGCGCGGCAGCAGGCCGGCCTGCGCGAACAGGTGATGCTGTTGCGCGACCACCCCGCCCTGCTGATGTGGGTGGCGGGCAACGAGCTGAACCTCGAGAACGACGATCCTTCGGTCTGGGATGCCATCGAGGACATCGCCACGATGATCCACGAGATCGATCCCAACCACCCGGTGATGACCACCCTGGCCG
>JAUIMF010000037.1 GCA_030433415.1 Gammaproteobacteria bacterium
AACGAGATCCACTCTGCCAGCAAGAATCGCCTCCCAGCTCCCACCGAGCACCTCTTCGGACACATCGATCTCTGTGCGGGGCTGCTGCTGACAGAAGGTGCTGACTGCGTCGGTCATCAGACCGAAGTCAAACACCGAATCCAGGGCAATGCGCAGCTGCGATTCCCAGCCCGAGTCCAGGCGCCGCGTACGCTCCACCAAACGATCCGCTGCCTCAAGAATCTCGCGGCCCTGCTCAAGCAACAGACGCCCCGGCGGCGTAAGCACCGCTCGGCGACCCTCCCTTTTGAACAGCGTGACGCCGAGTTCTTCTTCGAGCTTCTTCACCGTGTAGGTCACTTTGGACGGCACCCGGTAAAGACTCGCCGCCGCTGCGGCAAAGCTGCCTTTGCGGTCGATGGCGTCCAAAACCTCAAGGCTTTCGAGGGTGATTCGGCGCTGTGACATATGTTCAGTTTTTCTGAATTAATTGGTCACAATCTTCCGATTTTTTTCGCCAGTTCGTCAACGTAGGATTCTCATATCGGCTAAACATTGTATTTCAAGCTTTTTCAAACAGGGAGGTCTTATAAATGTCGATTCAGGTAAATTCACTTATCAAGAAATCCTTAACCAGCGAAGCAGGCGCCGGCGCTACACTTCTTCGCCTGCCGGTGGGCGCGGTGCTCGTCGCCCACGGGGCACAGAAACTCTTCGGCTGGTTCGGTGGTTATGGACTCGAAGGCACCGGCCAGTGGATGGCGTCGCAGGGTTTCACGCCGGGGTATTTGATGGCACTGCTGGCGGGTTCGGCGGAGTTTTTCGGCGGTATTGCACTGATCCTCGGCCTGCTTACGCGCCCCGCCGCTGCGGTGGTGGCCTTCACGATGGCGATGGCCATGACCGTGCATCTGCCGAATGGCCTGTTCGTCAGCAACAACGGCTATGAATATGCGCTGACCTTGTTTGCCGCGGCGCTCGCCCTGACGGCACTGGGTGGCGGAAGCGTGTCAGTCGATCGGTTGCTGAGCCGGTCGCTTTGAATGAAGTAGAGGGTGCCAGCATGATCAAACTTCGCGCCAGTGACGATCGAGGCAGAGCCGACTTCGGTTGGCTCGACAGCCGCCACAGCTTTTCATTCGGGCACTATCTGGACCCCGAGCACATGGGCTTTGGCCCGCTGCGAGTCATCAACGAGGACCGGGTCGTCCCCGGCCGGGGCTTTGACACCCATGGCCATCGCGACATGGAGATTTTGAGCTACGTACTCGACGGCGCCCTTGAGCACACGGACAGCCTGGGCAATGGCTCGATCATCCGTCCCGGTGAACTGCAGCGCATGACCGCGGGTACGGGCGTCAGGCACAGCGAATACAACGCCTCGAACACTGAGCCGGTACATTTTCTACAGATCTGGATTCTGCCCGAGGCCGAGGGTCTGGCGCCGGGCTACGAGCAAACCGCCTTTCCGCTCCAGGAACAGCGGGGACGATTGCACCTTATCGCCAGTCGCGATGGCCGCGAGGGTTCCGTCACCGTTCACCAGGACCTGAACCTGTATGCCGGAGTCTTCGACGCAGGCGAGACGTTGGAATTTGCCCTCAAAAAACAGCGACTGCGCTGGCTGCAACTGGTGCGCGGGCAAGCGGAACTGGCGGGCTTACACCTGCACGCTGGTGATGGCGTCGCCATACAGCAGGCTGAACTGCCGGCGCTAACGATCAGTGAGCAGTCGGAGTTGCTGCTGTTTGATATGGGGAACGGTTCGGAATCCGGTACCGTACACGGGTGACTGCGTCGTGGAGTGGGCTGGTGACAGCCTACTCCTCCCCCGGCAGCGGAATACGCTCATCATCTTCGGGCACTGGCGGAAACCGGTGCGCACGCCAGTCTTCTTTCGCCGCTTCGATACGCTCCGGCCGGCTGTGAACGAAGTTCCAAAACATATGGCGCTCGCTCAGACGATCACCGCCGATCAACATCACGCGCGAGGGCGATGGCGCTTCAAGGGTGACTTCGCCGGTACCGCACAGCGTCACCATCACACCTGCCGGCACCGTCTCGCCTGCTACAACGACACTTCCGTCGGCAACGTAGAGCGCCTGCTCCTGTTCCTGCAGGGGCAGCGCGAGGTTTGCACCCGCGTCCATCGCAAGATCGGCGTAGAGCGTACGCGAATAAGTGGTCACCGGTGAGCGATGACCCTTCAGTTCACCCATGATCAATCGGACTGCCACGCCGCCCTCGCTCCATGCGGGCAATTCCTCCTTGCGAAAATGTGCAAACGCCGGCTCGATTTCTTCCTGATCTTCAGGGAGTGCCATCCAGCTCTGAATGCCATGCAGCCGGGACTCCTCGTGCAGGTCATCACCGGGGCGCTCGGAATGCACAATCCCCCGCCCGGCCGTCATCAGGTTGATTGCGCCGGGCTGAATCGGCTGCACCACGCCAAGGCTGTCTCTATGCAGTATCTCGCCTTCGAAAAGATAAGTGATGGTGGCAATCCCGATATGCGGATGGGGGCGCACATCGATGCCTTTACCCGGAGGAAACGTCGCGGGGCCCATGTGATCGAAAAACACAAACGGTCCGACTTTTCTCTGCTTGGCAGCGGGCAGCACCCGGCGCACCGAAAACTCACCCAGGTCCTTTTCTTTTGGCGTGATGCGCATCGCGATCACCGCATCCGACGCTTCGCAGGACGCGCTGTCGGCATTGAAGTAGGTCATTCCATAGATCTCCGGCTGATCCCGAATGATTGCACTCGAAGACCGATCTTGTTGTTTTCAGATACGGGCATCGACTGGTTTCAGATGATCGACGGCCCCCTCAAGCGCCATGCCTCAGTGCGTTTCAGTCGCCGAGCTCAGAAAGCCCCGTATAAAGATCAAGCGCCTCGGGATTGCTCAGGGCCGCGAGATTCGCGACGACCTTGCCGTTGATGACGTCGCGCACGGCGATCTCGGCAATCTTGCCGGAACGCGTGCGCGGTATGTCCGCGACGGCGATGACTTTTGCGGGCACATGGCGCGGGGTCGTTTCGCGCCGGATCTGTTGGCGTATTTTGTCGATGAGGGACTCATCGAGTTTGACGTCGGGACGCAGCACCACGAACAGGATCACCCGCACATCGTCCTGCCAGTCCTGTCCGACACAGATACTCTCGAGGATCTCATCCAGGCTTTCGACCTGGCGATAGATCTCGGCCGTGCCGATGCGCACGCCACCGGGATTGAGCACCGCGTCTGATCGACCATGAATAATCATGCCGCCGTTGGCGGTGATCTCTGCGTAGTCTCCATGCGCCCAGATACCGGGGTAAGTGGCAAAGTAGGCCTTGCGGTAGCGCTCGCCATCGGGATCATTCCAAAACCCGACGGGCGCTGAGGGAAACGGCCGTGTGCAGACCAGTTCGCCCTTCGCTTCGCGTACGGTGTGGCCCGCTTCATCCCAGATCTCTACCGCCATTCCGAGCCCGGGACATTGTAGTTCGCCCTCAAACACCGGCAGGCACTCATTACCCAGAACAAAGCAGGAGATGATGTCAGTGCCCCCGGAGATGGATGACAGGCAGACATCGGCCTTCACGTCCCGGTACACGTAACGGAAGCTCTCTTCAGACAGGGGTGATCCCGTAGAAAGCATCGTGCGCAGAGCATCCAGCCTGTGCGAGTCTCTCGGTTTGAGTCCCGCCTTCTCCACCGCCGACACATACTTGGCGCCAACGCCGAACACGTTGATGCCCTCTGCATCAACCAGATCGAACAGCGCCTCGGGCCCCGGGTAGAACGGCGACCCGTCGTACAGCACCAGCGTGGCACCCGAGGCCAATCCGGTCACCATCCAGTTCCACATCATCCAACCGCAGGTGGTGAAGTAGAAGAGCACATCGGAAGGTTTGAGGCCTACATGGAGTTGATGCTCTTTGAGGTGTTGGATGAGGGTGCCGCCGGCGCTGTGCACGATGCACTTGGGCACGCCGGTGGTGCCCGATGAATACATGATGAACAAGGGGTGGTCGAAAGGCAGCTGCTCGAACTGTAGTTCGGGCACAGCGTTGTCTTCCAACAATCCCAGGTAGTCGTCCCAGGCAACAGCGTTGGTGAGGGGTTCGTCGCCCCCAAGCACCGGCACCACCACCGTCGCCTCAAGCGAATCGAGGCGCGCGGATACCTCCACGAGCTTCTCAAGACAGTCGATGGTTTTGCCGTTGTAGTAATAGCCGTCGCAGGCAAACAGCATCTTCGGATTGATCTGGCCGAAACGATCCAGCACACCGTTGACGCCAAAGTCCGGAGAACACGAGGACCAGACCGCGCCGACGCTTGCGGTCGCCAGCATGGCAACGATGGTCTCGGGAATGTTGGGCAGCATACCCGCCACACGATCGCCCACGCCCACCCCGCTGCTGCGAAGGGCGGCGGCGGTGCGGGCTACCGCGTTACGCAGCTCCGCCCACGATAGCTCCCTGCGCTGACCGTTCTCGAGACAGCCCACAATTGCGACTCCCTCGGCTCGTCGGTCGAGAAGATTCTCTGCGTAATTGAGCCGCGCGCCATCAAACCAGCGGGCGCCGGGAAAACGGTCGCCATCGAGTAGCACGGTCTGCGGTGCCACGGATGCGCGGATATCGGTAAACGCCCATACGGCAGACCAGAATTCGGTGGGATGCGCTACGGACCAGCGATGAAGCGCGTCATAGTCTGAAAATTGTACCCCGTGACGTTCCAGCAGAAACGCCTCAAAGCGTCGCAGCTCGCTGCTTTGCACGCGATCGTCGGAGGGTGCCCACAAAGCGGTATCGACCATAGTCATTATTTGAGGATCAGCATGGGTGATATGCAAAGGCTACGAGAACTTCCCGCACTATGACAGTGGACGATCCACATTCACAAGAGCCGTGAAAGGTGACGTAAATCCTGTCGACGTCAATCCGCCTGGTGTTCGTCCCTGCCCCGGTAGCCCGGCCCCTTGACGAAGCGTCCCGGCGTCGCCCCGGTGTGTTCCCCATCGCGCAGCACCGCGACTCCGTTCACGAGCACATCGCGCACCCCCGTGGCCAATTGGTGCGGGCGAGCAAAGGTAGCGTGATCGACAACCGTATCGGGATCAAACACAACCACATCGGCAAAGTAGCCCTCGCGCAATCGACCCCGGTCCCGCAGCTTGAGATTCTGCGCCGGAAACGCGCTGAGGCGTCGCACCGCCTCGGCCAACGAGAGCCTTTCTTCATCGCGCACATAGCGACCGAGCAGTCGTGCCACGTTGCCATAGCCCCGCGGATGGGGATTGGACAACAGGAACACACCCTCGGGCGCCATGGAACCTGAGTCCGACCCGAAGGCCATCCAGGGCAGCGTGACCTTGCGGCGAACATTGTCTTCGCTCATGAGAAAATAAACCGTACCCACGCGGCTGCCGTCCTCGACCACCAGATCGAGCATGGTTTCTTCGGGCGACGTTCCGCGTAACTTGGCGACCTCGGCAAGCGTCTTTCCGGTGAGGTATTTCAGCTCGGGGTTTTTGAAGCTGACCAGCAGCAACTTGTCGGCGCTGCCGGCGGCGAGGTAAAGGTTCTCCCAATCGTCGCTGGGGGTGCGGATTTCTTCGAGAACGCGTGCGCGTATAACCGGATCCTGCAAACGCGCGGCCCAGGCGTCGTAACCCCCCTCCTGGACCCAGGGCGGCATGGCGGCATCCAGGCCCGTGGCACCCGCCGTGTAGTTGTACATGTTCGCGGTGATATCCAGACCCTCGGCCCGCGCGGCTTCGACGCCCCTCACCACCGCGTCCAACTTGCCGTGATTGGCCGCACCGGCGGCTTTGAGGTGATAGATTTCGGCGCCGATGTCTGCCTCGCGAGCGATGGTGATCAACTCGTCTACGGCCTCCAGCAATCTGCCGCCCTCGCTGCGGATGTGCGAAATGTAACGCCCTCCGTAGACCGCCGCGGCCTCGCTGAGGGCAATGAGTTCTGCGGTATCGGCGTAGAACGCCGGTGCGTAGATCAGCGACGAGCCAACACCTAGAGCACCCTCTTCCATGGCCTCGCGCACAAGCTGTTGCATGCGGGCGAGCTCTTCGGGACTGGGTGCCCGATCCTCGAATCCCAGCTCGTGAATACGCACGGTGGTAGCACCGACGAACGACGCAATATTCGTGGATACACCGCGGGCCTCAAGCCAGTTGAGGTAATCGCCGAGCGTAGTCCACTCGATGTCATAGCGGATGTCGCCCTGACGCTGGCGAGCGACCTCGCGCAACGCATCGTTGAGCGGCCCCATGGACCATCCCTCACCCATCACTTCGAGGGTAACGCCCTGGTGAATATCACCCAGGGAGCGCCCGTCCTCGATCAGCGTCTCGTTGGCCCAGCTGAGCATGTTGATGAAGCCCGGCGATACCGCCATCCCCGCCGCATCGATAACCGTGTTCGCTGTACCCAGGTTGGTGCCGATCGCTTCGATGCGGTCACCACGGATACCGATATCCGCGATGTACGGCTCCTCGCCAGTGCCGTCGTAAATGCGGCCACCGCTGACCAGCACATCAAAGTGAGGCGAATCCGGCGCAGCGATGGCGCCCAGAATAACGAACAGCAGGGTGAAAAATAGACATGGGTGTCGCATGCGGGTGGGGCCCTATCAGGTTCGGTCCAGTAGAGCAGCTTCGCTGCGTATCACCGTGCTGTAAAGACCGATCAGCCTCATCATTCGCAAGGTCGGTAGAACGTGTGTTTTCGAGTTTAATTCTCGGTATGCATTCAAAGACCGCCTACTGTGGTGGTATTTTGAGAGCGATCGCCAATCCTGGGAGCAGGCTTTGGATATTGCTCGAATTCACAGAGTTAGCTGGACCGATCTGCAAAAGTGCACGCGGGCGAGGGCCATGCAGATTGGTACCGGGAGTTTCGAACGGCGTTGTAGAGCGCAAAACCCACGCTGTGGGTGTGATCGATGAACACACCCCACAAACGCAGCAGAATCGATTTCAGCAACTTACACCTGCTTTACTTGCCCGCAAAGTCAAAGTGAGGCCGCGGTTCATTGGCCATCACTGGTTCAGCAGTTGCCCAGTTGGCCGCACCGGCGGACACGACATTTGAGAGCCTCTATTGCGGTCGATTGCCAGCGAGCGTGGCAAATGATCGGAGAGCGAGATCTTCTAGCCAAAAACTCGCGCCGTCAGATTTCTGACACCAGAAGTACCCAGGAGGATATTGTCTTCAATACGGATACCACCATAGGGCTTCAATTCATCGATCAGTCTTTTGTTGAGATACGCTTGGGTGGGAAACGCTTCTAGAAGACTATCGATAAAGTAAATGCCCGGTTCTATTGTAAATACCATGCCGGGCTCAAGATCCCGGGTCAATCGTAGGGTCGGGTGATTCTCCGGCGGGGGCGAGACAGTGCCGTCACTCGCAGCCAGATGACCACCAGGCTCATGAACTTGCACCCCTAACAGGTGGCCGAGGCCATGGGGAAAGAACACCGAAGTTACCCCACTGGACAAGGCCTCATCGAGACTACAGGTGACCAGTTCATGGTCCGTGATAATTCCAGCAATTTTTCGATGGGCCTCCACATGTAGATCACCAAAGTTCGAACCAACCCGGATGCTGCCAATCAGGTCTCGCTGCGCCTTCTGCACCGCATCGCGTAGCTCAGTAAAGAGTTCGTGGCCAGCGTCCTGCGAGACATAGGTACGCGATATGTCGCAGGCATAGCCACCAAACTGAGCACCCGCATCAATCAGGAACGAAAGATGGTTCGACGGGGTCTCCTTCGCCCGCACCATGTGGTGCAGCGTGCTGCCATGTTCATTGAGCGCAATAATGCTGCGATAGGGGAGTTCCTCATCGGCGAGGCTCGCTGCCTGCAGGTAGGCAAGATGGATGTCCAGCTCACTTCCTCCATCATGAAACGCATGCTCCGCCGCCTGGTGTCCCGGGTGCGCGAAGCGTGTCGCCTCCTCGATACAGCGTATCTCATAAGTCGTCTTAAAGGCCCGGTGGTAATTAACATGGTCAAGCAATGCTGTTGGATTCTCGCTCACTCTGAGCGCGCCATTCAGCGCACTATTCACGGGTCCAAGCCAGGCGAGATTTGTTACGTTCTGCAGGGCGGCGCTGACTTCGCTCAGATCGCGGTACCAGGCAAAGTCGAATTCGGCACGGACCTCCTCAGGGACCGGTGCAGGTGGGGAATCCCAGTAGTCATCGATGATCGGCAGGAATAGCTGTGGACGCCTGTCCGGACTGAAAAGAAGATAGCTGCCGGGCAGGTCCTGGACCGGCAACCACTCTGCAAAATACGAACTGCAGCGGAATACGTAATCCAGATCGTCGCTGAACGGATAGATCAGGTCACCGGCGCTGATCAAGAGACTGTCACAGCTGGCCGCGATCAGGGCCTCGCCATAGACCCGGGCCTTGGCAACAACGTGATTTGCGAAGAGATCCATAGTCACCTTTTCCTCACTGAAGCGGGGGGACGCGATAGACAGTCACATCGATGGCTTCAATCGCTTTGCGGGGCCAGCACCTTACCTGGGCGACGCCATCGCGATTGATTAAGCAGAAAAAAGACCAGCGCGGAGAACAGGATGACATCGATCGCCGCGACACCGCTAATGCCAACTAGCCCCCGGTGTACAAGGAACCCGAATACGGCCGCACCGAGCCACGCTCCGACCGCTATAACCCAGGTGCGCGATAACCAGGAATTCCCGACAGGGGAGCTGTCAGCCGTTTTGGCTGGTTCCAGCAAAAGGGCTTCGACCACATAGATTGCGCCGACGGGTGGAATGGTTATGCCCAGCAGCACGAGGAAGTTGATGAGATAGCTCTGGGCATCCACCAACCCCAGGCAAGTGCCAATTGTGCCGATAATGACTACAGCAACGCGATAATTCAGTCGCCCAATGACCGTGGCCGCCGATAGGCTGGACGAATAAAGACAGAGCACATTCGATGACCAGGCCCCGAGGAACAGCAGCGTAAAGGCCGGCAAGCCCAATCCCATGGCGAGCATCAATCCGCGGAGATCCACCTGCTCCAAGGCCTGCCCTGGGATGGCCGCAAGAAACATCACCAGCGGAAATGAGATACCCAGCGCAATAAAGGCAGCAGTCACCGCATGGGCGCAAGTGCAGGCGTGGCGACTGTAATCGGGCTGAATGATCACACCGGCAATATAAGAGCCGACCACCGCTGAAATCGCTGAGGCAAAGCTCATAGGTGGCACATGCGCTAAGGGCAGCTCCCACGATGGGACGCTATCGATGCAGGTGAACGCCGCGTGGATCAAAAGAACAAGCATGGCGGGTGTCATCCAGAGAGCCACCCTGTCGATGCCTCGAAACCCCGATGCCGTCACACCGACGATAGCTAGGCTACTGACAATAACGTAAACCGCAGGCGGGAAGGTCCAACCGTACAAAGTGGAGAATACAAACTCTGACAGGGCTCCCATGGTATTGGCGATGACCGCAAACCAGCCCAGCAGGCTCAGCGCGATGAGCGAATTGACCAGTTTGGCGCCGTCGCCCCCAAAAGCCGTTTCGCAGAGCTGATACGTAGTACGCCGCGTGCGAGCACCCACGTAAGAAGTCAGAGACCCAAAAACGGCAAGGATCTGACAACCCATAACAAATGCCAGTCCCGCCTTTTTCAGGCCGAGAGCCCCACCGATCTGCGCAGAAACGAGAAAGACCGCCATGCCGATGGTGCCGCCAATGATGACGAATGCAATATGTAGGCCCGAAAGCGTGCCCTGGTCACCGACGGTCGGCGTCGACATGGTGGTCTCGTTCGCTTGCTAGTTAAGGTGTGAAACCATATACGTTACGGGCATGTTCCGGCGAGATATAACGGTCGAGCAGATCTTCACGGACGAGTTCCGGACTCCTTTCAGCGGGATCTCCGTAGCCCCCACCACCGCCGGTCATGGACTTAATAACACTGCCAGCGGGCAGTTTGACGTCATTGACCTTAAGTCGCTCTATCGTCTCTTGCCCCGGACGCTGGATCGTGACGACGGGGGCCTTACCGGCGCCGCCACCAAACAATCCCCAGGCCGGTGTCTCGGACCGTTCGAACCACAACCACAAGGCGGCATCAGACTCGACCAGGTACTCTCGATACGTTCCATTACCACCGCGGTATTTACCGGCCCCACCGGAGTCCTGCCTTATCCCGTAGCTAAGAATGCGCAACGGATACTTGCTCTCAAATATCTCTATGGGAAGGTCCTTGAAACTACCATTAACGTTGTTGATCAGTGAGTTTGCTCCATCGCCCCCGTCGAAGGCACCCCAACCACCGGTCGTCGGCTCGATCATGAGATAAAATTCATCATCATTGCGCGGGTCCGAGCCGGCGATCGTAATCACCATGGAATCTCCATAATGGGCACCGGCAGCGCGCTCAGGCATGACGTTGGCCAGCGCTTTGACGATGAGGTCAATGAGCAGGCCCAGGGGCGTGAAGTACCAGCCGCATGGCGCCGGCTCCTGTGCATAGAAAATCGATCCCACGGGCGCCTGCACATCCAGGGCCTGGAAGGACCCGCCATTGGGCGGCACGTCTGAACAGATGAGCAGCTTGTAAGCTACGCGGGCCGCCGCCACGGTCTGGGTGATACCACAATTCACCGGTCCCGCCGCCTGATCCGCAGAACCGCTTAGGTCCACGGTCATACTGTCGCCCTCGACGCGGACCGTAAGCCTTACCGGTACTGGGCCGTTACCCAGACCATCATCATCAATAGAACCCTCGGCGCTGTATTCACCATCCGGAAGTCCGGCGATGGCTTCACGCTCCTTTGCTTCCGTCTGCCGGAAAATTTCGTCCCGCGCCGCGCGAATAGTCTCGGCACCAAACCGGTCGAACAGGGCCTTGAGGCGCTGCTCGCCGGTGCGACCGGCCGCGATCTGGGCATTGAGGTCACCGATCGTCGAGTCCCCGAAACGGCTGTTCAAACGCAGTAGTTCGATCACGTCGTCACGGGCAACACCGCCGTCGTACAGGCGTGTCGGCCCCCAGCGGGTACCCTCCTGATAAATCTCCGTGGAGTCCACGGGCGTTCCTGGATCCTTGGCACCTACATCGAGCCAGTGTGCGCGACTGGCAGCGAAGCCCACCCGTTCGCCCTGCCAAAAGATCGGCATCACGATAGTCGAATCATTCAGGTGTGTGCCGGTCATGTAGGAGTCGTTCATGTAGAAGACGTCGCCGTCCTTGAAGTAACCCCAACCGTACCGCTCGGCCATGATCTTGATGCATATCTCGAGATTACCCAGGAAAAGTGGCAGACCCAAAGACTGTCCGAGTACCTCGCCCTGCTCGTCAATAAGAGCGACGGAGCAGTCCTTGCCCTCGTAGATCACTGGGGTAAAGGCACTGCGGATCAGGGTCGCATTCATATCACTGGCAATGGCCACAAAAGCGTTGCGAATGATTTCCGTAGTAATAGGGTCCACTGTACTCATGCCTCAACTCCTCGGGTCAGCAGAAGATTGCTGTCATCGTCTACGGTCAGGGTCCAGCCATCGGGAATAATCGTCGTGGCGCTCTGTTCTTCGATAATAGCGGGACCGGTAAAGCTGAAACCTATTGGCATGCGGTCGCGCCGCAGAATAGGTGTCGAGAGTTCCTTGCCGCGGAATACGGCCACCCGATCTCCAATGGTCGCATCGCTACCATCACCATCCACGACGACTTTCTGCTCGTCGTACTTATTGAGTTCGCCGATAGCGGCAAGCCGCAAATTGACAAACTCAATCGGCGCACCGGGACTCGCATGACCGTGGCGCTGCTCATGTACCTTGTGGAAGTCCGCACTCAAATCGTCGATATTCAGGTCGTCGGACATCGCGATATTGATCGTATACTCCTGCCCTGAATAGCGCATATCGGCACTGCGTGCATAGGCGATAGCAGATGCATCGATACCCTCCTGTATCACTGCTTCTCGTCCCTCCTCTTCCAGCCGGGCAAAAAGCTCTCCAAGCTCGTCAGCGGAGGCATCAGCCGCAGGGCGAAAGTAACTGGCGGTGCGGTCGTGACGGAGGTCTGTCTGCAGCATTCCCCAGGCGGAGAATGTCCCCGGGAATCGCGGAATAAGCACTTCGCGGATATCCAGCTCTTCTGCGAGGAAAACGGCTGCCATGGGGCCAGCACCACCAAAAGCCACAAGTGTGAACTCTCTGGGATCCACACCTTCACTCACCGTAATGGTGCGCATGGCGTCGGCCATCGCGGCGTTGGAGATAGCCAGAATCCCCTCCGCAAAAGCCGTTGCGTCCATACCAGCTTCAGCCGCCAGTCCTTCAATAGCCATGTTCGTGGCATCAACGTCGAGGGACATTTCACCGCTGAGTAGGGATTGGGCACCAAGTCTGCGCAGATAGAGGTTGGCGTCGGTTACCGTTGGCTCCGTACCTCCGTTGCCGTAACAGGCAGGGCCGGGTACCGAACCCGCACTTCGCGGACCTACACGGACCGCACCATCGTCCAGCCAGGCCACAGAGCCACCGCCCGTGCCGATAGTGCGGATATCCACGATGGACATGAGCAGGGGCAGTCCTTCAAGCTCTGTCTCGAGAGCCGTGTTCGCTTCGCCATCCACCACAAGACTGAGGTCAAATGAAGTCCCCCCCATGTCCACGCAGAGGAGATTCGGACGGTTCGTGCGCTTGGCGAGAGCGGCACCGGAGATGGATCCCCCGACGGGGCCTGACAACAAGGTAAACACCGGCTTTTCACGAGCCGTATCAGCCGTGGTTACGCCGCCACTGGACTGCATTATGTGCACACCCGAAGTCATTCCGCGCTCGAGAAGCTGCTCCTGCAGGCTCAGCAGGTAGCGCTCAACCACCGGAGCCACATAGGCATTCATTACGGCTGACGAGGAGCGCTCGTATTCGCGCCACTCTCGAGCCACCTCGTGGGACAGGGAGATCGACACATCAGGCAATGCGGTACGAAGTATCTGGCGCGCCTGCAGTTCATGACTCGGGTAGGCATAACTGTGCAGCAAGCAGACTGCCACCGCGTTTATGCCTTCATTCCTTACCTTATCGATGATCGGCGCAAAGTCTTCTTCGTTGAGAGGCTCGATCTCACGGCCATCCCAGGCCAGGCGGCCACGCACCTCGTGAACGTCGCGACGCGGTACCAGCTGGTCTGGTTTGGTGTAGCGAAGATCGTAGAGGGCGTCGCGATTGCCGCGGGCAATCACGTAGCTGTCCCCTGCCCCCGAGGAAGCAATGAGAAGCACGCGTTCGCCCCGCCGCTCAAGGAAGGCATTTAGTCCAACGGTCGTGCCGTGAACGAAATACTCCACGTCGGCCAGATCAGGAATAACATCCTTGATGCCGTTGATCACGCCCAGGGCGGGATTCTCCCGGGTTGTCGGCACCTTGTTGACAAACACCGGGGCATCGGAAGGCTCGATAACGATATCGGTGAACGTGCCACCGATATCGGCTGATACGTGATACTTGGTCATGATTAGAAGTTGTACCTCAGTCGTACGTTCCAGATGCTGCCCGGCGCCGCTGCAGAGAAACCACCAGACACCCATTCAGAGTTGTATTCCTCGTCCAGCGCGTTCTGAACCTGGCCAATGAGTGACCATTTGTCGTCAACAGAACTCAGACCCAGACGAATGCTGAGGAAGTCAAGCGGATCGCGCTCCGTAGAATTCTGTACGTCCCAGTACTGGGCACCTCGACGCTCATAGTCTACGCGGGCAAAGAAGTTCAGATTGGAGGAGCCGAGCGGCACCTCGTACTGGCCTCCGAGATTGTAGGTATCCTCGGCAATGTACGGCGCATCGTTGCCAACTACGCTCGAATCTACCGCGTAGGCATCGATTTCACTGTCGGTGTAGCCCAGCGCGGCGTACAGGGTCAGGTTCTCCGACGCCAGATACTGCAGTTCAAACTCCCCGCCCTGCAGCGAAACTTCGTCGATGTTAGTAAGAATCTGGGCGCTGATAGCCCCTATGAATGAGAAGAAGTGTTGACCATCCACATCGGTTGTGAACAGCGCAGCCCCCAGGCGGAGGCGGTCATTGAAAAACTGCCCTTTGTAGCCGATCTCGAAGGATTCACTCTCTTCCTGATCAACTACATCTGTAATGCCGATCAAACCGACAGACTCAGCCACATCCGAGATGCCGTTTTGGTTGAACTGTCCGCTGCGGAACCCCTTACCCCAGGTGGCATACAGATTGTGTTCCTCCGACGGCTGGTACCGCAGCGTAATCTTGGGCTGCACCATGTCGAAGGTTTCTTCATTACGCGCACCGGGCTCACCGGCTGGAAACTGCAGCGGAGATATATCCTGCTGCCGCTCCTCTTCGTCATAGCGCAGCGCCAGCGAAAGTTCGAGCTGGTCCGTCAGATCGGCGTTCACCTGCCCGAAGACGGCCATGGCCGTGTTGCTGTTGTCATCAGCCAGGAAAGACGTCGTGGGATTGCGAGGATCGGTCGTGGGCTCGCGCTCCAAACGAATAATGCCAGCTCCCGTGTCAACGCCCGTGGACAGAGACACGAATCGATCCCACTCCAGATAGTAGGCACCCACCTCCCATCGAACTCGTTGATCGTCTGGGGAGCGGAAGCGCAACTCCTGACTCCAGGCTTCGATCTCAAAGAAGCCGGTCTGCGTGCCGTCAAACCCAAATAGCTCTGGTGCACTGCGTGCGTTGGTATACGGGAACTGGTCTGAGTCTGACCACTCTTCCAGGTCCGTAAAGCTGGTCGTGGATACCAAGGTGCCAAGCTCCGTGGTCCAGTCGACCTTGAGCGCAAAGTCATTCATATCGCGCTCGCCGTAATCCACGTTATTATCACGCACCGGCAGCACGTTGTTGGCATCAATGGGGCCCGTATCAGTGCCAAAGCCCGTTGCCGTTATGCCATCGTCGGCAATATTGACCGCCTGATATTGAAAACCGATGCCCCGACCCTTATGACGGGCAATATTTGCGCGCAGGTCGAACGACAATGAATCCGTGGGCTCGTAGATTAGGCGTCCGCGGAACACCGCATCCTCGAAGCGATCAGCAGGCTCGTTACGGGTAATATTGTCAAGGTAACCCTCACGATCGATGTAACGTGCGGATATCTGTCCGAAAAGCTCATCCTCTACCAGCGCACCACCGTAGGACCCTTCGACAAGGTACTCGTCACCGTCGCCAGCACCGACCGTGACGTAGCCCTCGGACTCATTGGCGGGACGCTTGGTATTGATGATGATTGCACCACCCGTCGCGTTACGCCCATAAATAGCACCCTGGGGACCCTTAACAACTTCCACACTCTCAAGATCAAAAAGCTCCTGCCGAAATTGAATGCCGCTGAACTGCAGTACACCATCAACGACGGTCGCTACGGGAGACTCACCATTTCGTACTTGGGTGAGTCCGCGAATACTGAGAAAGCTCGTGCCAATACCTTGGGACGTTGCCAGCGTGACATTGGGCGTGAGACTGATGAAGTCCTCCATACGCTGAACATTAGCGTCCTGGAGCACTTGTGCTGTAAAAGCCGTCACCGCGTAGGGTGCTTCAAGCAGACCCTCATCCCGCCGGCGCGCGGTTACGACGACCTCTTCAAGCACCAGCGCGGATTCCTCCGTATCGGAAGACTGTGCCAGAACCGGCGAGCAGAGCCCTCCGGCAACCACGGCGATAAACACCGCTTCACTGAGTCGCTGCTTAGGAAATAGATTCATTCGAATGCCTCTCTTGTTCTGATCTCGTCTTCTTTGACCTGATCTCTGTTGACCTGACTGACGACAGCCCCTCGGCGCTTCGCGCCGAACACCCTCTCGGGCCTCCATGCAAGCGGACATGTCGAGACCTACAATGGGTTAAAAATTGAAGCATGTCAAAATGTTTTTCTTTACTTAAATTTTATGTCGGCTATGATCCGCTCCAGACCAGAGAGGAGTAAGACGTCATCAAAGCCAAGAAACCAGCCATGAAACGCTCCGTAGGCGCCCTGCTCAAGGCCAAGCGTCAGGAGTGCAAAATGACGCTTCAGGAACTGGCAGCGAAGGCTGAGCTATCCGCAAGCTTCATCTCGCAGGCAGAGCGTGGAAAAGCCACGCCATCGGTCGTGTCCCTCATCAACATCGCCCGCGCCCTGGACACAGATATCAATTACTTCATCTCACCACCGGCACCAGCATCGCTGGTCAGCCGTGCTGATGACCCCCAGTACCTGAATATCGACTCACCGGTTTCTTATCGTGTGCTGAACGCGAGTATTCCCAATCAGCGATTGAGCGCCTTATTGATGGAGATACCTCCCGGCGTCGAGCTTCCTTCCGTGCACCGGGAGGAAGGCGAGGATATTTTCTACGTGATTAAGGGGCGCCTGGAGCAACACGTGGGCGACAAGTCCTTTCAGCTGAAGGCTGGGGACTGCGTCCATATCAACACCCAGTTGGACCACGACATCATTAATCGTGGAAAAACTAGCGCCAGTATCCTGTGGGTGGGCACACCCAAGCTGCTTCCCAGCGCGGAAGATCAGGACGCCTGAATTGGGTGATTCGGTATCAAGCCCGAGTGATTTTTGTGGTGCGGACGGAGCAAAACGCTTTCACGGCCGTTCCCTCGTCGTTATGACTGAGCTGGGCTCATTCGAGATTGCGCTCCATGAGGCCGCCCGGGAGACCTGCGACTACTTTGCGTTGGCCGTTCAAGCTGGTGTGTTCCACAACGGCAGCGTTTTTCGCATCGTGTCCCGTGAGCAGCGAGGAAACGATGACGGCTGCCCCATCGATGTAGTACAGGTAGGCACCAAGAATGGGCTCTGCGAGGATCGTTCGATCGTCACGCACGAGCACAGCGCCCTCACACATATCCATCACCGGAAGTGGACCGCTTCGGCCGCGCGCTATGCACCGGGAGAGCTCTACCACAGCTTCTTCATCTGCCTGAAGGACGAGCCCGAGCTGGACTACGGCGGGAACCGACAACCCGACGGTCAGGGGTTTGCTGCCTTTGGGCAGGTGATCTCAGGTCATGAGGTCGTCGCTGCAATTTTCGATCGCGCTGAATCGTGCGATGAACTCGCTCGACCTATCCGCATAGAGAACATCACCATCAAAAAGCCATCGGGAGTGAATCCATGCATAAAGCTTGGGTAATGCGCGACTACAGCGGTTTTGAAGGCCTCAGTCTCGAGGACTTCCCGGATCAGGAACCCGGGGAGGGTCAGGTTCGCCTGCGCATCGAGACCTTTGCCCTGAACTGGGGTGATATGGACCTAATGGAGAATCGCTACTCCTACAGCTTCTCCAGCTTCCCGGCACGCATTGGCATGGAGGCCGCGGGAGTCGTCGAGGCCATCGGCCCCGGCGTGGAGGATATCGAACTCGGCGAGCGCTACTGCACCTTGCCACATTTCTACGACAACCGGGGCGCCAGTGCGGAGTCACTGGTTGTCAGTGCCCGCTATCTGACAAAGGCTCCCGCCAATCTGTCGACCGCCGAGTGCTCCTCCATCTGGATGCAGTATCTGACCGCGTACTACCCCGTCGTAGAACTTGCCAAGGCTGCGCCCGGCCGCGTAATTCTGGTATCCGCCGCCACCAGCACGGCGGGCACGGCCGCGCTGGAAATTGGCCGCCTACACGGGGCGACTATGATCGGCACGACGCGCAATGAAGCCAGTCGGGAGCAGCTTATGGCCTCTGGTGCTGATCATGTCGTCGTCACCAGCCCCGACTTCGAAGGATTCACAGACGAATTACGGGCTCTCACCGGTGGCCGGGGTATAGATGCTGCTTTCGACTGCATTGGAGGCGGTATGATCGCCCACTATGCCAATGCGCTGGCCAAGGATGCCCGCATCTTCTACTACGGCATGCTCGACAAGTCCTATCCCGAAATCCCTTACGCCGCGATGTTTCAGTCCAATGCCTTGTTCCAGGCTTACTCCGTCTTCAATTACATAGAAGACGACGCGTACTGTGCCAAGGGTATAGCGTGGGTTAACGAGCAATTAGCTTCGGGAGGCCTGAAACCCAAGGTCGATCGGGTCTATCCCATGGAGCAGTATCAGGAAGCCTGTCGCTATCTTCGGAAGCCCCGACAGAATCACGGAAAGGTTGTGATCGAAACTGGAGTCTGAGGAGCGCGACTGCCCGGATTGCTCAGCCCGGGTATTTCATCAGCAATCGAGATAACGGGAGAAGGGTTCCATTGGGCGTTGATGTAACTATGGGCAATAGCCTGGCTTCGACGGACGAGATCCGCTCGCAAATCCGTGATCATTATCTTGGCGA
Source organism: Gammaproteobacteria bacterium (assembly GCA_030433415.1). Taxonomy (GTDB): domain Bacteria; phylum Pseudomonadota; class Gammaproteobacteria; order Pseudomonadales; family Halieaceae; genus Congregibacter. Next base: position 18,293 of record JAUIMF010000037.1, read on the forward strand.
GGAACTTTCGGTACTACGGAAGCTCGCGGGCGGTTGCCGTCTCACCAGTGCACAGCGCGAACGCATTTCCGATCGCGCCGCGCACCTGATCCGCCGCGTACGATCTGAATCGAAGCCTTCGATCATGGAGAGTTTCCTCGCCGAGTACGGCTTGACTACCGAGGAAGGCGTGGCGCTCATGTGTCTTGCCGAGGCTCTCTTGCGAGTGCCAGATGCACGCACGCTCATTGACCTTATCGAGGACAAGATCGGCAGTGGCTCCTGGGACGAACATGCCGGTCAGGCCGCCTCTCCGCTGGTGAACACGGCAACCTGGGGCCTGATGGCCGCAGCAAGACTGCTGGGACCGAGCGATCCCCAAAGGCTCATCGACCACTTGCGGGCACTGGTTCGCCGGCTGGGAGATCCGGTCATTCGCTCCGTTGCACAGCAGGCCATGAAGGAAATGGGTCGGCAGTTCGTCCTTGGACGCACGATCAGTGAAGCGCAGCGCAACGGCAGGAGCTTTGAAGCGCGAGGATACCGCTACTCCTACGACATGCTCGGCGAAGCGGCCCAGACCGGGGCGGACGCTAACGCTTTTTATGACTCCTATGCATCCGCCATTGAGTTCCTAGCCACGAAATGCAATGGCACGGACATTCGCGAGAACCCGGGTATCTCCGTTAAGCTTTCAGCCCTTCATCCGCGCTATGAGTACGGACAGCGGGAGCGGGTGATGGCAGAACTGGTGCCAAGGGTGCTGGCGCTCGCCATCAGGGCACGGCAGGCCAACATGGGTTTCAATGTCGATGCGGAAGAGGCCGATCGCCTCGATCTCTCTCTGGATGTCATCGAAGCGGTCCTGTCCAACCCAGCCCTCGCAGGTTGGGGAGGCTTCGGGGTGGTGGTGCAGGCCTACGGCCAACGGGCTTCCTTTGTCCTGGACTGGCTGTATGCCTTGGCCCAGGGCCTTGATCGTAAAATCATGGTGCGGCTCGTAAAAGGCGCCTACTGGGATGCAGAAATCAAGCGCGCCCAGGTTCTGGGCCTCGACGGCTTCCCCGTCTATACCCACAAGCTGAGCTCCGATGTCTCCTACATCGCCTGCGGCGAAAAATTACTGGCGATGACCGACCATATTTACCCCCAGTTCGCCACGCACAACGCCCATTCTGTGGCAGCGATTCTGGAGATGGCGGGGTCCGCCGATGAATTCGAATTTCAGCGGCTCCATGGCATGGGGGAATCCCTATACGAAGCGGTACTTTCTGAATCCACGACGCGCTGCCGCATCTATGCACCGGTCGGCGCCCATAAGGAACTGCTGGCGTACTTGGTTCGCCGCCTCCTTGAGAACGGGGCTAACAGCTCCTTTGTGAACCAGATTGTGGACTCACGTATCGCGCCGGAGACGATCGCGACAGATCCCTTCGCATTGATGAATTCGCTCGCGGATGGATCCCATGGCACAGGCATAGTGGCTCCGGCAGCGATCTTTGGCCGCGACCGGCAGAATTCACAAGGCTGGGACCTGACGGAACCCGAAACCGTTCAGACCATAGAGGCGCTACGAGGAAAGTTCCGTAAGCATCAATGGCGGGCGGCGCCGATGATTCTCGGGACCGTCGAGGCCACGCGAGCGACACCCGTTGTAAATCCCGCGGATCACCAGGATCAGGTCGGAACCGTCATCGAGGCCACCGGCGCCGACATTGCCACGGCCTTCAGCGCCGCGGGCAATGCCTGGTTGAACTGGTCGAGACAACCGGTAGCGGCGCGCGTGACACCCTTGCTTCGATTCGCCGACCTCCTGGAGTCCCACGCGGCAGAGATTTTTGCCCTGCTCACACGAGAATCGGGAAAAACCCTGATGGACGGCATTGCGGAACTGCGTGAAGCAGTGGACTTTGCCCGCTACTATGCCAACCAGGCACGCCACTGGGATGGCCGAGCGACACCCTCAGGTACTGTAGTCTGCGTATCACCCTGGAACTTCCCCCTCGCCATCTTTGCGGGACAGATCGTCGCGAACCTGGCTGCCGGTAACACCGTTATCGCCAAGCCAGCACCCCAGACCCCCCTCGTCGCCGCCCGGGCTGTCGAACTCATGTACGAGGCAGGCATACCGCACGGGGTGATCCAGCTTTTGCCTGGGGGTGCGGAAGTAGGGCAACTCCTTAGCAAACGAGAAGATGTCGCCGGCCTGTGTTTTACCGGTTCGACTGCCACCGCTCAGGTAATCAATCGCAACATGGCGGAGCACGCCCCCCCCGATGCATTCCTCGTGGCCGAAACCGGCGGGCTTAATGCCATGGTCATCGACTCCACCGCACTCCCAGAACAGGTGGTACGCGATGTGATTGCATCGTCATTCCAGAGTGCGGGTCAGCGCTGCTCCGCCCTGCGCGTACTATATCTGCAGAAGGATATCGCGCCACCCCTGCTGGAGATGCTTTATGGAGCCATGGATGAGCTGACGGTGGGCAACCCCTGGGAGTTGTCGAGCGATGTTGGACCCATTATCGATGAAGCCGCTCAGAGAAAAATAGACCGGTACGTGGCAATGCGAGGCGACGAAGGCCGTGTGCGCAAAGCGCTGAACGTCTTGGGCCCAGGTTGGTTCACAGGGCCGACGGTGATTGAGCTGGACGACATCTCCCAGCTTGATGAGGAGATCTTCGGCCCCGTACTTCACGTCATTTCCTTTGAGGCCGACGATCTGGACGCGGTGGTTGAAGCAATCAACAACAAGGGATTCGGCCTGACCTTTGGCATGCACAGCAGGGTAAACAGCCGCATCAACTATCTCAGTCGTTCGATCAATGTGGGCAATATCTATGTCAACCGCAACCAGATTGGTGCGATCGTTGGTAGCCAGCCCTTCGGAGGAGAAGGACTATCGGGCACTGGCCCGAAAGCCGGAGGGCCCCATTACCTGCGTCGCATGATGCGCTCTGCAACACTGGTCCCGACAGAGAGTGCGCCAACCACCAGACCAGTCGTTGATCTTAGGCACCTACAGGCAGCAATTGATAGCGTCGCTCTGCTGGAAGCCACAGACGGGGAGACGCGAGTAACACAATTGAGGCCATCGTCCCAATCGCCCCTGATTTCAAAGTCTCACGAGCTACCGGGTCCGACGGGCGAGAACAATGTGCTGTCTTATGTACCGCGTGGCACCATCCTTTGCTTGGGACCGACCGCGAAACTTGCCATGGCCCAAGCGCTGGCTGCGCTCAACGAGGGCAATCGGGTTGTCCTAGTGTCACCCGATGGCGAGAAAGCGACAGTGGCGGCGAAAGAGACTGGACTGCCCATCATCGGCATAAACGGAGCAATCGCACCGTCCTCCCTAGCGTTTGTCTCGCGTTTCGCGGCGGTGGTGTGTAACGGCGATGAGACACTGTTACGAGCTTATCGCTGCGCCCTTGCGGAACGTGAGGGACCAATCATCCCACTAATCACGGAGTATGATTGCGCGGCTCGCTTTGTTCTGGAGCGCCACGTCTGTACTGACACTACCGCAGCGGGCGGTAACGCCAGTCTGTTGGCGAACGGCACTGACCGAATTCCTCGACCATGACATTTGACGTCATGTCGGATGTCGACATACTAAGTCTTACCGGCACCGTCAAAGACCGCCTAATGTAGTGTTATCTTGAGAGTGATCGCCAATGCTGGGAGCAGGCATTGGATATTGCTCAAAATCACAGATTGAGTTGGACCGATCTGCAAAAGTGGCACGCAGGCGAGGGCCATGCAGATCGGCACCGGGAGTTTCGAACGGCGGTGTAGAGCGCAAGAACCACGCCGCGGGCGTGATCGATGTCCCCAGCATATACCCTTAAAAACATGGCGCGCTCTCAACCCCTCCCCCGCATCTAACCGTCGTTCGCCGCAGGAGCTCCAGGCAGCCGCCGGGATAAGCCGCCTATTCTCCGCATTCATGGCGGAGATAAGCATTGACTCTGCGGAGAATGCCGGCGATATTATCCGCACTTTGTGCGGAGTTTGTGATGTATATCTGGGAACGCAAAGGTTGGCCCGATCTCACCTGGGACGATAGCGCCGTCGCCCGCCCTCTCGCCCAGGCTTCGAGGGAGCAAGGTCGACTACTCGGAAAAATGGAAGGTCTTGGATTCGAGCATCGCGGTGAAGCCCACCTACACATTCTCACAGAGGATGTCGTCAAAACCAGCGAGATCGAAGGAGAGTCCCTGGCGCGCGACCAGGTTAGATCGTCCATCGCCCGGCGTCTCGGCATGGATGTCGGCGGCCTCGTCCACGGTGACAGAGATGTCGAAGGCATCGTCGAAGTGATGCTCGATGCGACGGGAAACTTTGAACAGCCGCTCACCGAAGATCGCCTACTTGACTGGCACGCGGCGTTGTTCCCGACGGGACGAAACGGCATGCGAAAAATCATCGTCGGCCAGTGGAGAAACGACAGTGATGGCCCCATGCAGGTCGTCTCAGGCCCAACGGGCAGAGAGAAGGTTCACTACAGGGCACCACCCGCGGAGAGGCTGCCTGAGGAAATCGCGAAATTCCTGACATGGTTTGCCAGTCCGGGAGATCTCGACCCCCTCATCATTGCCGGCCTTGCTCACCTCTGGTTCGTGACACTGCACCCATTCGACGACGGTAATGGCCGGATCGCTCGAGCCATTGCCGATATGGCGCTGGCGCGAGCAGACGGCACACCTCAACGCTTCTACAGTATGTCGGCGCAGATCAGGCTGGAGCGCAATGATTACTACGACGCACTCGAAAAAACGCAAAAAGGAAGTCTCGACATCACACCGTGGCTGCTATGGTTCCTCGCCTGCCTCGGCAGCTCTATCGAGGGCGCGCACAGCACGCTGAAATCCGTCTTGGCCAAAGCCCGTTTCTGGGAGCGCTTTGCAAAGGAACCGTTTAATCCGCGCCAGATAAAAGTCTTGAACCGAATAATGGATGGCTTTGATGGGAAGCTAACGACGTCGAAATGGGCCAGGCTCGCGAAGTGTTCGCAGGACACCGCCTACCGCGACATCCTCGATCTGATTGATCGCGGAGCGCTCCAAAAAGACCCTGGTGGCGGGCGGAGCACCAGCTATTCCATCCGGTTTCCGGATTGAACTATAGAGGATGTGTTAGGTATCGGGTGTAAACCATGTCTGGAGCACTGCGGACGTTTCACCCTTGTACGTTCCGCCACGCGCCCATGGGCCAGATGCCAGGCATTGTTTGCCTTGCGATCTCAATCGGGTATTGCTTTAAGATAGCCGCGGAGGCCGCGTTGGCGACTGAGGCGGAGGTTCCGTTGAGGGGACTGCTCGATCACAAGAGTCTGCGTCTTGAGGGCGCTCTGGACGCAGAGGTTTTCAGCGCCCTGATGGCGGTGGAACGGGAGCGTCGTTTTGGCGACGGTGAAATGATCTTTTCCCAAGGCGATGCCGCCTCGGACATGCTGCTGATCCACGAGGGTGGTGTGCGTATTGGTCGCACCACCACCGACGGTCGCGAAATGACCTTGGCGGTGCTCGGCCCCGGGCACCATGTGGGCATGGTCGGCATGATGGTAGGACGCCGTGGCCAAGGGGCCCTCGCCAACGGCGAAACCCGCGTAGGTCTGATCTCCAAAGCGGACTTTGATCGTGTCCTGCAGAACCATCCGCGACTTGCGGCGCAACTGTTGCCGGTAATTCTCAGCCGACTAAGAGCAGCGCTCAATTTTATCGACGACATCAAGCGCCTACCCGTGTCGGTACATACGGCGGTGATTCTCGAACAGTTACTGGATGCCTCAGAAGACGCCCACGTAATCGACTGGAGCCAAACTGATATTGCCCTGGCGGTCGGGTCCTCGCGCGTTTCAGTGGGAAAAGCCCTGAAAGAGCTCGAACGACAGGGGCTGATCAAGCTCAGCTACGCGCGCGTCAAGGTACCTGACGCACAGCGGCTGTCAGACTGGGTGAGCCAGCACCGCGCCCAGCTTCTACCATTGGAGTAGCTGGGCGTAGGTAAGGCGTAGCCTAGATCACTCATAACGCCGCAGCGGCGGCATACTCAGTCGAATCCCATAAAGCGCTTCAACGGTTTTCTCAGTGGGTCCGTAGATGCGCAGTGTCACCCGAAACGAATCCCCGGCGATGCCCGACGTCGGCAACCAATTGGAGACCTTGTCTTCACTAGGTCGACTCGGTTGGACCCAAATGTCCAGCGAACCGTCGTCGTTGTAGACCAGATCGCTGCGACTGCCAAGCGAGTAGCGGTCGATGGGATTATGCACGTAGCGAAAGTCCTCCCCGTCGTACATGGTCAAGGACCAGAAGCCCAATTTCTGGATGTCTGGCGTTGCGCCGGGTGCGAAATGCAAGCGATAGCTCCCGCCAGCGTCCAGTAACGCGTCGTCAGCGTCATAGTATGTGTAAAGGTAGATCGCCTCTTCTGGGTCGTTACCCATGAGACCAACCAGCGACATCGCCGCGCGCACAGGGTAGTCAAAGACAATATTGTCGGCGTAGCGGCCCACATCCCAGCCGTTAGGGAATCGCTTGCCGCGGTTGCGACTCAGGTAATCGATCACCATCGGGCCGTCGGCCAGAGCCCGTTCAATGCCTCGTCGGGTATCCGCATCCAGCTGATCCGGATCAAAGGGCCGGCCAGGGGTCAGGCCCACGCGCCACAGAGAGGCGTTGATCGAGTGGTGGCGCGCCGGTGGCGGATTGATGGATAGCAGGTCAGCGGCTTCCTTGAAGTATGCGAACGGTCCCTCGTAGGTCGTACGTTCACGAGGCTTCGGTTGCGCGGGGAGCTTGCCGGTGGGGCCGTTGTCCCAATCCGACAGCGCGGTCAGGGACATCTGATCCTGATACGCGCGAATCGTATCCAGCTCATGGACACCATCCAGCGCAATGCGAATGGCCAGCAGCGCATGAACCGTGTCCATGTTTACTTTGCGCACGCCCTTCGGCAACGTGCCGTGCCAGTTCGGCCCCACAAAGGCCAGATCGACCGCGTCCCCCCCATTGATGCGTGGGGAGTACTCATAGGGCTGATTCTCGAAATAGCCATTGGCGATTTGAATGACCGCATAGCGATCCTTGATCTCTGGCATACGCAGAATTATGGGCTCCAGAGAAAGGTCCAGGAGCACGCCCGTATATACCGTATCGTTGTTGGGGCTGTAGGGCATATCCGTGTCCGCGTCGGCGAGCTGGGACATGTGCCCCAGCCGATTGACGGGGGCCATGGGCGCATTGGGCACAGTTTCGGTCAAGCGTTCCCGACGGCGTATTTCGCGATCTGCGATGATCAGCGGAAACGTGTACAGGTACGCCTGCATGGCCTGGCTGTAGGCCAGCGCCTCACGGGCGGCACCATCTTTTGCACCCATCTCGGCTGCCGTGCCGAGGGCGCTTACCACCAGCATGCAAGCCATAAGCAAAGGCGAAGCAAGCCTCGCCAAGACATGTATTGTTGTCTCAATCATGAGTCTCAAAGCTCCCTTTAGAAGTAAGCGGCGATGCTGGCGCCGATCGTGCGGGGAGCACCGGGGTTGCAGCGCGTGAGGGAGCCGCCCGTTGTCGGCTCACGTACACCCAGGGGGCCGGCGAACGGCTGGTAGAAGCGCACGGCGCAGTAGCCCTCGTCGGTCAGGTTGTCACCGAACAGGGCCAGTTCCCAGGTACTGCTGGGCGAAGTGAAGGTGACCCGCGCCGAAGTGAGCACGTAGCCATCTTCAAGGGTCTGGTCGTTGTTGTCGATGGCGCCGCCAACGTATTGCTCACCGATGTAGTTCAGGGCCAGATTACCGCGCCAACGCCAGTCACCGAGTTCGCCCTCGAGATTGGCTCGCAGGTTACCGGTCCACTCGGGCGCAAAGTGATTGACGCCACCCGTAAGATCCTGCACCCCGCGGTCACCGCCCACGGGACCGCAGCCGGGGATATCGGGACTGCTGGCGTTACAGCCCGGTAGCGCCTGGGCACCCTCAAAATCCGTGAACTCGGAATCGAGGTAGGCAAGTCCACCCGCGATGGTCAGCATGTTACTGGCGGCCCAGTTGAAGTCCACTTCGACGCCCTGGTGGCGCAGTTCGCCAGCATTTCGTGTTGCAAACGTGACGCCGTCAAAGCTGCGCGCTTGGAAGTCTTCGAGTTCGGTGCGATACAGGGTGATCGAGGCATCTACACGACTGTCAAAGAACCGCCCTTTAACACCCAATTCGTAGTTTATAGCCTCCTCGGAGCCAAAGCTGCGATCAGCGGCGTCACGGGGCACGCGACCTCCTCCCGAATCAAATCCCCCGGATTTATAGCCGGTGGAGATCGAAGCAAACCACAGCAGATCGTCCGCTGGGGTGTAGTTCAGACCCAGGCGATAGGTGGGGTTGCTGTCGGAAAAGTCCAGATCCGTGTCTTCGGGGCCGCGCAGGAAGAGCGCTACAAAGGTGTTTTCGGTCTCCTGCAGGAAGCGGCCAGTGCGTTCATCGTCCGTATAGCGCGCACCGAACTGAACGGCCAGACTATCGGTTAGAAAGTAATCGGCCTGGAAATAGCCAGCCATACTTTCGGAGGTCTGGGAGAAGTTCAGATTCGAGGCCCCCTCAAGGGGACCGGCGGCGCACAGGGGGCGCAGGGGGGCAGGTGCGAAACCGCCACAGAAAACCGGGCTGACCGACAGTGATTCCGTAAGGCCGGCGTCTTCCTCGTAGTAATACAGTCCCGCGACGTAGTTCAGGCGTCCGTCCATCAGGTCATCGGGCGATATCAGGCGTAACTCCTGCGACCAGCTTTCGCTGCTCAGCCCCGAGGTGCGACCGACCAGCGGCAGCGTGAGGAACAGGATGTCGTCATCTTCCTGCTCGTTCTCATAATCGCGATAGCCACTGATCAGGCTCAGCGTGTAGCCGTTGTCGAGCTCCCAGGACAGGTCACTACTGATGCCCCACTGCTCATCCTGCAAATCGCCGCCGACCACGTGGCGGATACGAAAATCCGTGGGATTGCGCAGCTCCGGCAGATTTTGCGGGCCGCCGAGGGCCGCGGTGAGATTGGCCAGTCCAGCCGGAGACAATGTGCTCCCCATGGCCTCGTTGGCGTTCTGACCATCGCCGGACACCTCGGCGGCGTCCACGCGCACGGTCCAGCTCAGACCGTTACTAAAGGTCAAGTCTGCCGTGCCGCGAACGCTCCAGGAGTCCTGTTCCCCAAAATTGCTGCCATCGGGCGTGAACGTGCCGTAGCCGTCCCGGGACTGGGTCTGAGCGGCCAAGCGGAACGCCGCAGTATCATTGGCGACCACGTTGCCGACCACTTCGGCCAGCGTATGGCTGAAGTTTCCAGCCTCAAGGCGGCCCTGCAGGGTGTTTTCCTGGTCGGGGCGGGCCGAGTTCAGAATAATGCCGCCGGCGGTGGTGTTACGCCCGAACAGTGTGCCCTGGGGGCCGCGTACGACTTCGACACTGGCGATATCCAGGAAGCTGGAGTACAGCGCCGAAGGCCGTGCGACATACACACCGTCGAGGAACACCGCGATGCTCTGATCCACCGCCGTGTTACCAGCAGTGCCGATGCCGCGCATGACAAAGCGGGTGTTCGCCACGGTCGAACCACGGGCCGCGTAGAAGTTGGGGACCAGACGCTGCAGTTCCAGGGCGTTTTCAACCCCATTCTGCTGCAGGTCATCGCCGGATACCGACACGATCGACAGTGGCACCTCCAGAATGCTCTGTTCGCGCTTCTGCGCCGTGACGATGACTTCCTCGATCATGGCCTGGGACGGCGCGTCCTGTGCGATGGCGGGAACGCTGGCAATACCGGGCAGGCTTATGGCGGCAAGCGCCAGAACGAGTCGTTTCTTTTGCAGGCTGTCGTGCATGGGTGGTCTCCTCGCAGGGGTTATGTTGTTGGGTCGAGGCCTTGATATTTTGGCTTTAGGGATGGTCGCGAGCCTGGGGTTCACGAACCGAGGCAGGGGAAGAAAGCTTCCACCTGATTGGTTTGCAGATAAGCGGTTTTCGGCATGTACTCACCGAGTGTTGCTTCCATCTGGTCCTGGCTATCGATGCGATCGATGGAGTGCAGAAAATCCTCAGCCGGAAGCATGTGCCGCAGCTGAACGACCGTCACATCCTCATCGAACATGCCGTCGCCGTCCGGGGCCATGGGAAGCCAACCGATACCGCAGGCCGTATGCGCATTGCGCGGTCGGTCCTCGGCGCGGCTCACCACTACCGTGAAGTAGCCGCGTGGATCACGGGGTAACTCCTCGTCGTACAGGCAGTCATTCACCCGCGTGTTCACAAAGCTCTGGTTGGCGCAAACCGACCAGTAGCGCAGTTCGCCATCAGTCATGTCGCTTTCGCCACCGACCGTGGCGGGCGTGGTGGGCGCTTTGGCGCGGATGAGGAAGACCGGTCCGTGACGGCGATTAACAATGGTGCGAATGTAGTGATTGTCCGGGTTGGGGTAAAAGCCGCCCTCGGAGCGCCGGGCATTCTCGTTGATCTCACCCGTGTAGATACCCAGCAGGCTGGTTCGATCAAGTTGGATGTGCCAGGTTGCAGGATTTTGCGCTGGCCAGGTGTCCGGGCGATCCGGTTGATTAATCAGATCCCTATAGACAGCAGCGCTGATACCTGCAGCATCGGGTGCCAGGGCCGCGGGCTGACGCGTGCGAAGAGCACTGCAGGCCTCCTTGCCACGCAGAGTTTCTCCGCTCTCAAGATGTAGCACCGGCGTGGGGAGTGACGCGCCGCCGTCGGGCTCTGTGCCCCGGTCGGGCAGATAAATGCGGTACAGGATCGCCTGCTGCTTACCCTTACCATAGTAGGGAGCGTGAATCTCGTTGTAGTCACCGCCCGACTGGCGAGATCCGACGGCGCGTTGCGCCTCGGGTGCCGTGGGTAATACCTCAACCCGGTAGCTGCGCTGGGTCGCTGTACGTGCTGCGCCGACCTCGTACGGGTTGGGACCTTCGTCCGGTCGAATCAAAAAGTCGGGCAGTGATTCCTGTGGGCGGCCCCGCTCATCGTAAGACACAAATGACATGTAGCGACTGTGGGGGTACTCACCGAGTAGTTCCAGTCGCGCGCCCTCGGGTATCGTGAATACCCCGGCCCAGTAGTAGACATTAGCGTCGGGGTAGGCGAGGTTGATGTAAGGGTCGGCGCTGAATGGACCGCGCAGCCAGAAACAGTCCCGAGGCCCAGGTATACCCAGTTGCCGGTCGCTATCGAAGGAGGCTGCCGCGACGCCCTGGGCGAGGACAAGAGTGAGCAGACCGACCCATAGCACAAACAGGCTGACGCGATGGTCCGTGCAGGCAAACAAGGTCCCGGAGTCATTGCATTTGGTTTTGAGCATGGCGCGCATGTTCCCTGGTGTTATTCGGTTTATGCGCGGATTCTGGGTCCTTGCCAGATTTCAGTCTGCTAACTGTTTAGCAATGTGGGTGCCAGATACCTCTGGTCGCTCGAAATCGACTGGTCGGCCGCTACACGGATACTGCTACAGAGATAAAGCCGCGTGTCATAGAGATCAGCATAGCGCCATGACTGAAGCGTACCGGAAACGCCAGAAGCTCTCGGGTTTTGTTCGGAGAATCCGCACAGCGGCGTTAGTGTTGCCTAGACTTCTGACCCTGAAAGTAAACGATGTTGATTTACATCGAATACTGATCTTGTCCTGAGCATTCTCTACACGTGGATCTGATCCCGCCTAAGCGACTACGGCAGAATTCGGGCTTAGCGATTCGCCCGCATCCGCCCTGAGACCTGCCGCGATGAACGCCAGGCACCATCATGATGCCTTAACTGGGATCTGCGCACAGGCGATCTCCTGGACCTGGAATGGACGAATGTCGCAGGTATACACCCGGTATTCCCAATCGAATTTAGTGAGCATCGATGTCTCAACCACTGATTGGGGATCCACAAGTCTGCCCGCTCGACTGAGCACACCCAGTAAACGAAAAAGGCCCCACCTGTCGGTGGAGCGACAAAACCCGAGCCGATCAGACACGAATGGCACGAGGTTTCGTCTGCCTACTCTCCCGACCCAGCAATGCCCCCAACCTAGCTCCGGGGTCAGTCAAGCGGCCTCACAAGGAAATTGAATTTAGTACGGCAATGCCGTACCTTCTAGCAATATATACCGTTATCGAAACACCGATCTATTCCGCCAAAGTAGTTGGGATTCTAGCCGCGGATGAAAGAGATGCGGTCGCTGCTTTCATTTCGGAATTCCCAGAAGCAGGTAAAGTGGTTCGCGGATCAAGCGGGGTAAGAAAAATGCGTTGGGCTCGTCCAGGTAGAGGTAAGAGTGGTGGAGCCAGAATCATTTACTACAACCGACTAAAGAACGGTGAGATTTGGTTGCTTACGATCTATGCGAAAGGAGACCGAGCAACAATTCCCGCCCATGAATTGAAGCAAATCAAGGAGGCGATAGAAGGTGACTAAAAAGAGCAAGATGTCTGAAGGAGGGGCGGAGCTTCTGAAGGCCGTCCAACAAATGAAAGCTCGGAAGAAAGGCCGCGTTTACACGACCGAGCAGTTGCTAGCGATTTCAGCGCGCCAATCCGTAAACCGAACACAAAAGGAGTTCGCACGTTTGCTAAATGTATCAGTCGATTCCGTTCAGGACTGGGAACAAGGTCGACGGACGCCGCGAGGGGCAGCGCGAACCCTACTTCGCGTAGTTCACGAGCATCCTGAAGTGCTTGAGGAGCTTGCTGGGTAAGTCCCGAGAGCGGAGCCCACTACCGTTGGCACTACCACTACCCCAGAACGACGAGACCCCGCGTGGTGCGGGGTCTTGTAGGGTCTCAGGACCCTGGTGACACTTCAGCTCGTGTTTTTTCCACTAATCGTTCGTACGGGGTCTGACCGTTCAGGGCCCCGTGAGGCCGATCATAGTTGTAGTAGTCCTCCCATTCACGCAGTTTCTTGTTGAACAGGTGGATATCGGTCGAGATGCCGCCCTGGTCGATCAGCTGGTAGAACTCCTCATCATCAATTCGATGTGATCGTTCCACTTTGCCGTTGAGTCGTGGTGTCCGTGGCCTGATGTAGACATGTTGGATGTCCAGCGATTCGGCATGCCAATGGAATTGAGATTGGAACTCAGCGCCGTTGTCCGTCTGTAGGACGTGGATACGAAATGGGAGTCGATCACGGACGTCGTTCAGGAACTGAATGGCGGTCTTCTGGTTGCAGGCATCGTAGATCTTCAGAATCCGAATGCGCGTGCAGTCGTCGATAGCAGTGAACTGATAGAGGCGCTTTCTAGAGCCAGGGATGCGCTCCAGGAACTTCACATCCATCTGTATACGATGGCCCGGGCGCGCCTTCTCATAACGCTTCCAGCGCTTGCTGTGCGCTTTGTGCTTCTGATTTGCGGGCAACCGGCCCATGCCATGCCGCTCAAGAATTCTATGCACGGTGGATACCGCTATCGATATCTGATGGTATCGCTGCAGGTAAGCTGCGATCCTTCCAGCACCAAAGTGATAGTTCTGTCGCAGATAGACGATCTTCTCAACAACCGCTGGTTTGGTGGCATTGGGGGAAGTCTGGGGAGCGCGCGAGCGGTCGGCTAAACCCGCTGCGCCATGTTCTTCATAGCGACGCTTCCAGCGATAGAAGGCCGTTCGGGAAATGCCAAAGTATCGACAGGTTCTCGCTACCTGCCGAGGTTCATCTTTGGCCCAGTTGAGGATCTTGAGGCGCCAGGCGACGATCCTGGCTTGTTCTGCTTTGGTCATTTAGCTTCCTTCTCCGAGTCACCTTGAGATGAAAGCTGAATGTGTCACGCATGTGATGAGAATTCACAGTAAAGGATGTCTCCAGTACGGACCATTTGAAAATGGTGCCGAC
>JAUIMF010000126.1 GCA_030433415.1 Gammaproteobacteria bacterium
AAGAGCTTCTGGAGCTGGCGCGCGAACATACGACGGGCGTCGGTGAAGGCAAGCTGTCCAAGGACGAAGTCGCCGACCTGTTCAAATCTGCGGCCGATGGCCAGGGCGTTACCGACACCGAAAAGGCCACCCTTGGCTACATTCGCAAGAATTTTGAGTTTACCGACGCTGCAGCGCGGGATTTTGACGAGGCTTTCGCCAAACTCTGATCCTCACGGTGCCTGGGGGAATCGGCGCGCAGCACTGACTCCCCCGGCAACGCAATTACCACCCTCTCAGTTAGCTGAGTCGGATACCTGAGTCATCTACCGGCATCAAATAGCTGGCGCAGCAGACAGCGCCTGACCACAGCACCACCCCGAGGCCCAGGCCCACTGAAAGTTGTACCCTCCCAGCCAGCCCGTTACGTCCAGGGCTTCGCCAATGACGTAGAGTCCCGGCGACCCGCTTACCTCAAAGGTCTTGGACGACACCGCGCGCGTATCAATGCCGCCAAGCGTTACCTCGGCGGTGCGATAACCCTCGCTGCCACCGGGGCGAAACTCCCAGGCATTGAGTCGCTCTCCCAGCGCCGTCAACGCCGCTGTCGATAGGGAGCCAAGGCCGACGTCATCGAACCAGTCACCGCGCAGCGCCTCGACCAGGCGGCGGGGAAGCTGACTGCGCAGCAGCGTCGCCAGGCTCTGGCGGGGGTGAGTACTGCGGCCGTCGATGAGCCACTGGCCGGCATCGCGGTCCGGCAACAGATTGATCACCACAACGCTCCCCTCACGCCAGAACGAGGATATCTGCAGTATCGCCGGTCCACTCAGCCCCCGGTGCGTAAACAGCATCTGGTCTGCAAAACGGGCACCACCACAGCTTGCACTCACCGGCAGGGACATACCTGAGAGTGCGGAAAACCGCTCACGATCCGCATTATTCCAGGTCAGGGGTACCAGGGCGGGCCGCGGTGTAACCACATCCAGCGACAGCTCCCGGGCAACGCGAAACGCCAGATCACTGGCGATTTTGGGCATTGATAGCCCACCGGAGGCAATGACCACCCGAGGTGCCGCAAACGTCCCCGATTCAGTCCGCACTTCAAACCCGCCCGCCGACAACGGGCTGATCGACTGGACATTTTCACGCACGCGAATCTGCACGCCCGCCCACTCGCACTGCTGCAGCAGCATGTCGAGAATGTCCTGGGCGCTGTTGTCACAGAAGAGCTGCCCGGGCGTTTTTTCGTGGTACGCAATACCCGCCGCCTCGACCATCCCGAGAAAATCCGCCGGCGTGTATCGCTTCATGGCCGACAGACAGAAGTGAGGATTCTGGGACAGATAGTGTTCCCGGGGATCGGCGTGCAGATGCGTGAAGTTGCAGCGTCCGCCACCGGAGACCAGAATCTTGAGCCCGCACTTGGGACCCTTCTCGAG
Source organism: Gammaproteobacteria bacterium (assembly GCA_030433415.1). Lineage (GTDB taxonomy): Bacteria > Pseudomonadota > Gammaproteobacteria > Pseudomonadales > Halieaceae > Congregibacter. Next base: position 1,422 of record JAUIMF010000126.1, read on the forward strand.
CAGCAGCACCCGCAGACCACGAAACCCGGCACTGATCGCGCACATCAGGCCACTGGCGCCGCCGCCAACAACAATCACGTCGGGCTGAGACACGTCAGGCATCGAAACAGGCGCGCAGCAGGGTATGCAGGTGGTCCGTGCCCAGGGTAGTGAGCAGTTCGATATTGCGCAGCGGAATGCCGTCGACATCGGGATGGCCAGCTACGGCGCGGCTGATGCTGTCCTCCCGCAAGAGATGCAGCATGGGGTAAGGCGAGCGGTTGGTGTAATTCTCTGCCGCATCCGCTTCGGTGCCTGCGAAGCGGTAGTCCGGATGAAAGCTCGCGACCTGGAACCGGCCAACGTGATCCAGCTGTTCCAGCAACCGGTCACAGCGCTCCAGAAACTGGTTGTAAGCCAGAAAGTCCAGCAACGCGTCCGGGTGGATCAACAGCGTGGTTTCGATATCTCCGGTCTGCTCCAACGTCTGCAGTTCCCGCTCCAGAACTGCCAACAGCTCATCCTCATCGACGGCGGCACTGACAGCAAAACGCAGGCGCCCGCCCTCGAATTCCCTACGGGCAAAGGGGCAGAGATTCAGGTCAATCACAACCTGCTGCACCCATTGGCGGGTGTGCGCGATAACCGCCTGCTCACGCATTGCGGACATGCTCAACGCCAGGCAAATACAGGCTGTTCGTAGTGGGCAACGCGGGTGTGGCGACCGAACATCGCCACCTCGCGAAACTGGTAGAGCATCGCCCCCGTGGGCGCAAAGATTCGATCGCGATGAAAACGCATCGACAGCACCTCGCGCTCGCTCTCTTCGATCCGCTGCAACACTGGCGAGTCATTGCGACTGAGCTCCCGGAACGAAAAGGGACGCACGTAATCCACTTCGTCGGGGTTCGGGGTCAGTTCCTGCCATTGCACGTCGGACCAGAGCACCACCGGCGTGATTACATAACCGGAGCGCGTCGCAAAGTCGTCGAGCATACCGAGCACATGCTCGCAGGAGCGGTGGAGCCCGACTTCTTCATGCAGTTCGCGCAACGCACAGTCCAGGGAACTCTCACCCTGATCCCGGCGACCCCCGGGCAGCGCCCACTGCCGCGAATGCGCCCGCAGAGAAGCGCTGCGACGCGTCACAATGATGGCGGGTTGCTCGTCATCGCGACACACCGTTAGCGTTACCGACGCAGGGCGCCGTCCTTCCCGGGCGATGGCCCGGCGCTCAAAGCTCTGCAGGTTTCTGCGCAGAAGCTGGCAGAGCGCCGAACTGTGACGAAACAGATCCAGGGCGACCCCCGAGCTTACCGGCGTGGGTCACGGCGGTTTTGCCGGATGCGCAGCCGTGTCGAGGACCGATCATTCACAGGAGCGGCAGCAGCATCATGACCAGGCCAGCCAGACCCACGCCCCAGATCAGGCTCCGTACGACGGTGATACCGGCGATGTAGACAGGCAGGTACACCACCCTGGCCCAGAAGAAAATCTGGGCGCCGAGCAGCACTTCGGCGTCCATACCCGCCGCATGCGCCACCAGGGCCAGCGGCGTGAACAGAATCAGACCTTCGATGGTATTGCCCGCCGCACGCACGGCGCGACCACCCAGGGGTGTCGCCTCGGGCAGGTCATCGCGATTGCTCAGGCCTGCACGCAACCCTTCGGGGGTCCACTCGCGGTTGCGCAGCACCGCTCCAAGCATGATGGCAGCAAAGGTAAGAATGGCGGTGTAGACCACCAGCGTCAGTAATGGGGTCATGGGATCTCCTTGTTATTAGCGGGGTTTATCCATATCGAGATAGTGGAACTCATACATGTATCGCATCGCCTCGTAAAAGTTGCTGTCGGGATGCTCAATGCAGAACAGCTCCAATTGGGGCCAGTAGGTAGGGCCGAGCACACCGACCTTGCCTTCGGCTTCGGAGCGCCCTGAGAAGTAGCCGTTGCGCCAGGCAATGGCCCGGGGGTCTTTGGAGGGCATGGGACTCCCGCCACCGACCTCGCACAGCACGCTGCTGCCGTTGTCGTCGCGGCAGTACTGCTGTGCTTCGGCGGGGTAGCCCAGACAGCTTGTGTCTTTATCGACTACCGCCGCAGCGAAGGGGGTCGCCAGCAGGGCCAATGTCCCCAACAGGAATCTACGCAGGGGGCGCAATCAGGCAATCCCTTCAAAGTCGCGTTGCAAGCCCAGCTCCAGGCGCTGGAACAGCAGTTCCCGTACACGTACTTTGGTCTCGCGATGGGCTTTCATGTCCAGCTTACCCAGTCCCTCGATCACGGTCTCAAGGCGCGACGAGAATTCTTCTTCATCGGCCACATCATCGAGGTATCCCACGGCGGCGGCCGTGTCGGGGTCATAGATATGTGCCAGCGAAACGGCATCATTGAGGTGGTTTTCAGCGATGCGGGCCCGCGCCAGTTCGACTCCGAACCAGGGCAGGGTCATGCCGATGACCACTTCGTTCAGGCCCAGCTTGAAATTGCCGCGCACACCCAGACGATAGTCTGCAGACAGACACAGCAACGCCCCCATGGCCAGGGCATGACCGGTCACCGCAAGCACGACCGGGGCCTCGAACTTCAGGAGCCTCACGGCGGTCTCGGCACCCTGGCGAAGCAGACGTACCGTACCCTCATCGCCCCGGCTCATAACAGCCAGGTCAAATCCCGCCGAGAACTTGCCCGGTCGCCCCGCCAACACCAGGGGCTTGTCTGTGGAGGCTTTGTCGAGAGCCGCGCCCAGGGCATCCAACATAGCAAAAGACAGCGCATTGGCCTTGCCATCGTCCATGGTGATCAGCGTATGGGTTTCGAGTTCTTCCACGGTAAGCAGGTCTGACATCGGTAATTCTCTCGCGGGATCGGTTAATTCGGTGGGCGAGAGTGTAACGCTTATCGGGGTCTGGGCGTCAGTGCGATGGCACGCGGGATCAGCATGTGACCGGGGGCTGGTGCCGCCAGTCCGAAGCCAGTAGGCTCACGCTCCTCACCTGTCAGCAGACAACTACGGAGTACACCATGGCTCAGTCCTTCTACGATTCGAGCGTCACGAGCTATCTTCAGATTCTCGGTGGCGTCGCCAATGTGTTGGCCCGCGGCGCCGATTATGCAGTGGAACACTCCCTGGACCTCGATGAAGTTATCGGTCTGAGGCTGCGGGAGGACATGGCGCCGTTCAGCTTTCAGGTGATCTCGGTGTGGCACCACTCCATGGGCGGCATGAAGGGTATGCAGGCCGGCGTATTCGCCCCACCACCAAAGTTGCCCGGCATGACGTACGAACGGTTGCAGGGTCTCATTGGCGAAGCGACGGATTACCTGCAGGGGCTGTCTGTAGATGAGGTCAACGCGCTGTCGGGCCAGGATGTGGTTTTTCGTTTCGGCGAGCGAGAGATCCCTTTCACCACGGACAATTTTCTAGCGTCTTTTTCTCTGCCCAACTTTTATTTCCACGCGTCGATTACCTATGCCGTGCTGCGGATGCAGGGTGTACCCCTGGGCAAGATGGATTTTCTTGGACACCTGCGCATTGGTGCGGGCTGAGCAACGGGCTGGCCTGCCAAGTTTCCGACCCGGACTCCCGTGAAAACTCGACGCTACGATGCCATTGTTATCGGCGGCGGTCACAACGGTCTGACCTGCGCGGCCTATCTGGGCAAACGCGGCCTGCGCGTACTGGTCCTGGAACGACGCGACGTCCTCGGTGGCGCAGCGGTCACCGAAGAATTTCACCCGGGTTTTCGCAATTCGGTATTTTCTTACCTGGTCAGCCTTCTCGATCGGCGTGTGGTATCGGAGCTGGAACTGGGCAGACATGGACTGACCCTGATCCCGCGACCCGGCGGTGGGCTGTCGCTGCTTGCAGGTGATCACTTCCACCTGCCGCCCGATATCCCTTCAGCGCAACGAGCGCTACGACGCTTCTCGGTAGCCGACTCCGATGCCTACCCCGCCTTTGACGCGATGCTGCAGGACATTGGCAACCTCGCGCGGCAGATCGCCCAGGAGATACCGCCCAATTTTGGTGGAGGACTGGCGGACGTCTGGCGCCTGCTGCAACAGGCCAATGGCTTTCGGCGCCTCAGTACGGAGCGACAACTTCAGCTCAC
>JAUIMF010000038.1 GCA_030433415.1 Gammaproteobacteria bacterium
GGACCTCTATGCCGCTGTGCGCGAAATGCCCGATGAACTTCGACGCCTCTGGTGGGCAAAATTCTTCTCGTGGTATGGCTTGCCGCTGATGTGGCAGTACCTGGCGCTGTCCATTGCACGACACTGTTTTGATGCACCGACGCCTGAATCGCCAGGTTTTGCCGAGGGCGCCGCCAATGTCGGTATCGCATTTACTGTGATGAACGTGACAACAGTGGCCATGGCTTTTCTGGTGCCATCGCTGGTATCGCGGCTGGGGACAAGGCTGAGCTACGCCGGACTGCTGTTGGTGGGGGGCATCGGGTTTATCTCAATGCTTTTTGCCAACGACCTCACGCTGGTCCTAGGCTGCATGATGCTTGTGGGTATCGGCTGGTCCGGAGTGATCACGCTGCCGTTCATCATCGCCACGGATGTCATTTCGCCCCAGCGGGTGGGCGTTTACATGGGGCTGCTCAACGCCTTTATCTGCCTGCCCCAGATTATCAGCATGCTAACCGTCGGGTTGTTCTACGACAGTCTGTTGCAGGGTGACCCGCGCAATGCATTGGTACTGTGCGGCGTGTGCTTTGTACTGGCGGCGGCGGCTGCCATGCGCATCAGGGGCCAGCGCCATGGTGTTGCGATCGATGTTGCTCTGGAAGGTGAAGCAGCGACGCGTTCGATCTCTGAGCGTTAGGCAGAAATCTGGACAACACGGCACAGTGATGAGTACATCGAAATGAGTTGCGGGAACCAGAAGAGGCAGTGGTGGAAGGAGGCGGTCGTCTACCAGATCTACCCGCGCTCCTTTCAGGACAGTAACGGCGACGGTATCGGGGACCTGCGCGGCATCATCAATCGCGTGGATTACCTGGCCAGCCTCGGCGTTGATGTTATCTGGCTGAATCCCATTTTTGGCTCGCCCAACGCCGACAATGGCTACGATATCTCTGACTACCGCGGCATCATGGACGAGTTCGGCACCATGGCCGACTTCGATGAACTGCTCTCGGCCCTGCACGAACGGGGTATGCGCGTGGTACTGGACCTGGTGGTGAATCACTCCAGTGACGAGCATCCGTGGTTTCAGGCGTCACGAAGCGCTCGTGACAACCCCTATCGCGATTATTACCACTGGTGGCCGGCGGAAAACGGTGAGCCACCCAAACGCTGGAGCTTCTTCGATGAAGAGGGCAGCGCCTGGGCCTACGATGCGCAGACCAACGCCTATTACCTGCATTACTTCGATCGCAAGCAGCCGGACCTGAAGTGGGAGAACCCCCAGCTTCGCCAGGAAATCTACGACATGATGCACTTCTGGTTTCAGAAGGGTATCGATGGCTTTCGACTGGATGTCATCACGTTCATATCAAAACACGATGGCTACCCCGAGTTTCCCGCCGACACGACGGCGCTTGAGATGATCCAACGTTATGCGCAGGGGCCGCGACTTCACGAGTACCTGCATGAGATGAACCGGGAAGTGCTCAGCCACTATGACTGCATGACCGTGGCGGAGGGGCCCGGTACGACTCCTGAGAATGTGCTGGCAATTGTCGATGAGGACCGACAGGAGCTCAATATGAGCTACCACTTCGAGCACCAGAACATCGGTGTCGGTTTTCGCGGAATGGTCGACGACGACTACGGCGATCTCGTGCGCTTCAAAGAGGTGATGACCCGCTGGGATCAGGCGCTCGCCCATCGAGGCTGGAACACGGTGTACTTCACCAATCACGATCACCCGCGCATGGTCTCGCGTTGGGGTGATGATTCACCCCAGTGGCGTGAACGTTCCAGCAAGATGCTGACGCTGTACCTGTTGTCGATGCGCGGCACACCCTACTGGTACATGGGTGACGAACTGGGTATGACCAACATCCGCTTCGAGCGTATCGAGGACTACCAGGATCTTATGACGATCAACTGGTACCACCTGGTGGAGCAGGAGGGCGGTGATACCCAGGCATTTCTGGATAGCCACAAGTTGACCGGCCGGGACAACGCCCGAACGCCCATGCAGTGGGACAGCTCTGATAATGCGGGCTTCACATCAGGTACGCCGTGGCTCAAAGTGAATCCCAATCACAAAGAGATCAACGCGGCCGCGCAAAACAATGACCCCGACTCGGTGCTGAACTTTTTTCGGCGCATGATCCAGTTGCGCAAGCAGGAGCCTACGTTGGTCTATGGGCACTATGATCTGCTTCTGCCGGAGCACCCCAGGGCCTATGTGTTCAAGCGCTCTCTGGAAGACAAGCATCTTCTGGTGCTGTGTAACTTCTCGTCTGACGCCATTGAAGTCGCGTTGCCCGGTGCGTTGGCAACGGTAACGGACATCCTGATGAACAACTATGACGAGCTCACCCACAGGGATGGCGTGTTCAGCCTGCGTCCCTGGCAGGGGGCCATTGTGTCCCTCGGCTAGGTCCGTAACAGATACCCGATAACGAGGCAGAAATATGGCAGGCGGAGACTTTTCGGCGGCTACGGTCGCCCCCGCAGCGACGGGCGATCAGCAACGTCATCCACTGGCGTTTGGTGTAATGACCATCGTATTTTTCATGTGGGGTTTTATCACCTGCCTGAATGACATTCTCATTCCTCATCTCAAGGCGGCGTTCAGCCTGAATTACACCCAGGCCATGCTGATCCAGTTCTGTTTCTTTGGCGCCTATTTCATTTGTTCGATCCCCGCTGGTCGGGTGCTCCATCGCGTGGGTTACAAGCGTGGTGTGATGATCGGCCTGTGTATTGCCGGTGCGGGTGCGCTGATGTTCTATCCCGCGGCGGAATATCAGGTTTACGGCATCTTCCTCGCCGCGCTGTTTGTACTGGCGTCTGGCATTACCCTGCTGCAGGTGGCGGCCAACCCCTACGTGGTTGCGCTTGGGCCTCAAGCAACGGGACCCAGTCGCCTCAATCTGGCGCAGGCGTTCAACTCCCTGGGTACCACCGTGGCGCCGATCATCGGCGGCGCATTGATTCTTGGTGCTTTGGAGAGTTCCGGGAGTGCTGATGTCGATGCGGTGAAGCTGCCCTATGTGGGTCTGGCAATCATGCTGGTGGGTATTGCGGCGATCCTCAGCATCATGAAGCTCCCTTCGATGCGGGAGGTAGAGGATGATGGCAGTGATCCCGGTGACGTGAAGTTGTCTGATGCACTGAAGCACAAAAATCTGCTGTTCGGAGCGCTGGCAATCTTTCTCTATGTGGGCGGCGAAGTGGCGATCGGAAGTTTTCTCGTGAACTTTCTGGGCGAGCCCGATGTTGCAGGTCTGACCGAGGCCAAGGCAGCCAACTATGTGGCGCTCTATTGGGGCGGTGCGATGATAGGCCGGTTTATCGGTTCGGCACTGATGACGCGGATCTCTCCCGGCCTGTTGCTGGGCATTCACGGAGCGGCGGCGGTACTGCTGGTGGTGACCGCATCGGTTTCCCATGGCCTGCTCGCGGTCTACAGCATACTTGCGGTCGGCCTGTTCAACTCAATCATGTTCCCCACGATCTTCTCGTTGGCACTGCGCGGACTGGGTCGCCTCACCAGCGTCGGATCCTCCGTGCTCTGTCTGGCCATTGTCGGCGGTGCGCTCGTTCCGTTACTGCAGGGTGCGATAGCCGATACGGCGGGCCTGCGCATTGCATTTGCCGTTCCGGTGCTGTGTTATTTCTACATCACCTGGTACGGCCTTGTGGGCTCAAAAGCACCGAACTGATTGACCGCGGATACACCACTTCCCCATGTACGAACAAGTTGCTCACTCCCTGCTCAATGACATTCTTGATGCGCTCAAGCCCGAGATTCGCCGGCGCGATCTTCGGCATTTCTATACGCGGCTCGGGGCTAACTTCTATGCCATCTATTCCCTGTTCGATCAGCTTTATGGTCAGCGCCCTGACTTTTCGCAACAGATGCATCGCCTCGTGGAGGTCATGGCGGAGCAGTATCTGGCTCGAGACGACTCCCTGAAGCAGCTGGACATTCAGCGGGAGCGCGACAGCAACTGGTTTCTGGGTCAGCAGTGGGTAGGCATGGCGCTGTACGCCGACGGATTCGCTGGCGACCTGAAGGGAGTTAGAGCCCGTCTGGATTACCTCGAGGAACTCGGTGTGAACATGCTGCATGTGCTGCCGATTCTGAAGTGCCCCGCGGGGGCCAGCGATGGCGGCTATGCGGTCAGTGATTTTCGCGATATCGGCGAGCAGGTCGGTACGCTGAGCGATCTGGCGGATCTCAGCCAGACGCTGCGCAGTCGCGACATGCTCCTGACCCTGGACGTGGTGGTCAATCACACCTCCAACGAGCATGAGTGGGCGAACCGGGCGCGCGCCGGCGATGCGCGTTATCAGGATTACTACTACCTGTTTGACGATCGCGAAGTACCTGATCGCTTTGAAGAGAGTATGCCCGAGATATTCCCGGAAACGTCGCCGGGAAATTTCACCTACGACGCGGCGATGAACAAGTGGGTGATGACCGTATTCAATGATTACCAATGGGATCTGAACTACACCAACCCGGCGGTCTTTATCGAGATGCTGGACATTGTGCTGTACTGGGGCAATCGCGGTGCCGATATCCTGCGTCTCGATGCGGTCGCTTTTTTGTGGAAGAAAATCGGCACGCAATGCCAGAACGAGCGAGAGGCCCACCTTATATTGCAGCTGATGAAAGATTGCTGTCAGGTAACTGCGCCGGGTGTGCTGTTCATCGCTGAAGCGATCGTGGCGCCGGCAGAAATCGCCAAGTACTTCGGCGAGGACGCCGTGATCGCCAAAGAGTGTGAGATCGCCTACAACGCGACGTTTATGGCGCTGTTGTGGGATGCCGTCGCGACCAAAAATGCGAAGGTTCTGGGGCAGGGCATTCGCAACCTGCCGGACAAACTCGAGGGCGCAACCTGGCTGAACTATATCCGTTGCCATGATGACATTGGCCTGGGGTTTGAGGACCGGGACATTGCCGAGGCAGGTTACGACCCGCGCGACCATCGCCGTTTCTTACTCGACTACTTTACGGGGGCCTTCGATGGTTCGCCGGCGCTGGGGCAACCGTTTGGTCGAAACGATAAAACCGGTGACGCGAGAATTTCCGGCGCTCTGGCATCGCTTGCGGGCCTGGAATCGGCCCTGGCCCGGGGTGGTGAGGATCAGGTCGCAAGCATGATTGATCTGGTGCTTCTGCTGCACAGCATGGTCATGGCTTTTGGCGGTATTCCCCTGCTGTATTACGGCGATGAAATAGGCACGGTGAACGACGACTCGTTTCTGCAGGATGAAAGCAAGGCGCAAGATAATCGCTGGATGCACAGACCGCGTATGGACTGGCGCAAGGCTGATCAGCGTTTGCAGGCCGGCACACCTGAACAACGGATCTTCGATGGATTGAAGAGAATGATATCAGTGCGAAAACGGATTCCGGCCTTCGCTGATTTCAATAATCGGGAGTTGCTCCCTGCGGATAACCCCCATCTGTTTGCCTTCAGGAGGAATGATCCTTCGGGAAATGGCGCCGATGTACTCGTCGTTGGCAATTTCGACAATGCGCCGCAGTCGCTGAAGCTCGCCGATCTCGTTGACCCCGACTCATTGAGCGGAACACTGACCGATCTCTATGCAGAGAGCGCCCCCGTGCCTACTGACGAGCAATGGGTGATACCTCCGTATGGTTTCTCCTGGTTACTTTGTGCCCCCCGATCGTCCTGACACCTGCGTCAGCACCTGCCGTGGGCATGGGACCGCTCACCGAGCCATGCCATCGGCAGTGCCTCGAACTGCTCGGGTGAAAGTTGCCAGTCCCAGTTACCGGCCTCCAGTCCTGGGGTATTCATCCGCGCGGTCTTTGGCAGCGCGAGCAAATCCTGGGCGCATACGATGGCGGTGTTGGCGCGAGATGACAGCAGGAGTTCGATGCACTCACGAACCTGATCTTCCGCCGGCAGTTCCCTGAGCGAATGTGCAGATTTTGTATGCCGCGCGAGTCGCTCCCAGCCCCGGTCATCGAGTTCTTGCTGCAACCAGCCGCGCGCCGTGTTGTTGTCGTGGGTACCGAGATAGGCCACGGCGTTTTCGCTGTGATTGTCCGGCACATAGGGGTTATCGTGATTGTCATCGTTAAAGGCGAACTGAAGCACGATCATGCCGGGTATGTGGTAGTGGTCCCGCGCCTCAATGACATCCGGAGTGATGGTTCCAAGGTCCTCGGCGACGATGGACATGGCACCGAGGTGTTCGCGCACCGCGTCGAACAGCTCGTAGAAGGGAACATCCCGCCACTCGCCGTGGATCGCGTTGGCGGAACCCGCAGGTACTGCCCAGAACTGTATGAGTCCGCGAAAATGATCAATGCGCAGCAGATCGAAACGGTGAAACTGGGTACTGAGCCTGCCTTTCCACCAGGCGAAACCTGTTTCCTTGAGGCGCTCCCAGTTGTAGACGGGATTGCGCCAAAGCTGCCCGTCGGCGCTGAAGTAGTCCGGGGGTACGCCGGACTCCAGCGTCGGCCGAAGCGACTCATCGAGAACAAAAATATCGGTGTTGGCCCACACGTCGGCACTGTCGTAGTGCACGTAAATCGGTATGTCGCCAAACAGCTGTACACCCTGCTCGTGGCAGTGAGAACGCAGGCGTTCCCACTGTTGGTGAAACAGAAACTGAACGACTTTTTCGCGTTCGATTTCTTCGGCGAGCGTTTGCGTCGCTTCTGCAATCGCGGTGGGCTCGCGCTGCTTCAGTGCCTCAGGCCATTCATACCAGGGCGCCTGATGGCGGTCCTGCAGCGCGGTGAACAGCGCGTGATCTTCCAGCCAGTGCGCATTGGTCTGTACAAAGCGCGCAAAGGCTTCGCCGGTCCCGGCCTCGCGCAGTCGATCGGCGGCGATCCTGATCAGAGGCAGCTTGGCTTCCCGAGCCAGGGCAAAGTCCGCCGCGCCCGCGTTGTGATGACCTCCCGGACTGACTTCGCTGGGTTGCAACAGGCCTTCGGCGACCAGATCTTCAATGCTGAGAAGCAAAGCGTTACCGGATTGCGACGAGATGCTGAAGTAGGGCGAATAGCCAGCGCCGGCCGTCGTGGGGTTCAGCGGCAGCAACTGCCAGTAACGCTGTCCCGACGCGCCCAGACGATCGGCGAATTGCCGCGCACAGGGCCCCAGATCTCCACAACCGTAAGCGCCGGGCAGCGATGTGATGTGGAGCAGGACGCCCGCGCAGCGCGCGTCCGCCGGAGAGTTTTCACTGTGAGGCATAGGATTACCGAAACGTATTATTGGAGAGAAACTGCGGCGTACACTATGCGCCAAAGTCGAGTCCTTCATCAAGGAGCAACGCAGTGGAGGTGGTAGCGGGCGACGCCGCCATGCTGGGTGCAACCCCGGTTGAGGGCGGTGTGAACTTTGCGCTGTCGGCGGCTCACGCCGATGTAGTGGAGCTCTGCGTGTTCGACGAAACGGGTGAGCACGAGGCGACACGATTGGCGTTGCCAGGCAGAGATGGTGACGTGTGGCACGGGTTTGTGCCCTCCCTCGGAGCCGGTGTCCGATATGGCTACCGCGTGCATGGCCCGTACGCACCTGAACTGGGGCACCGGCACAATCCGAACAAACTGCTGCTGGACCCTTATGCCCGGCGGTTGTCTGGCGAGTTCCGCTGGCACGCGAGCCACTTCGGTTTTAAGCAGGGCGGGCAGGACGACGAGCCTGATGATCAGGACAACGCCGCGTTTATGCCTCGGGGCGTGGTCTGCGCCGCGCTCGCTGATCTACCTGTAGGCCCGCGTACCGCATGGGCCGATACGGTGATTTTTGAAGCTCACCTGCGCGGTTTTACCCAGCGCCATCCTCTACTGTCGGAGCGGGAGCGTGGGGTGATTCGGGGGCTTGCTGCCGATGCCATCGTGGACTATCTAGTCGCTCTGGGGATTACTGCGATCGAGCTCCTTCCGGTGCACGCCTTCATCAGCGAGGCGTTTCTTGAAAAGCGGGAGCTGAGCAACTACTGGGGCTATAACACGCTGTCCTGGTTTGCCGTACACCCGCCATACCTTGCAGGTGAAGGGCCTGAAGCTTTCCAGCGGGTGATCAACCGCTTGCATGACGCCGGTCTCGAGGTAGTGCTGGACGTGGTTTACAACCATAGTTGCGAGGGCGGCGCCGATGGACCGACGTTGTCACTGCGCGGCATCGACAATGCCAGCTATTACCGATTGGAGCGGGATGACCCGGCTCAATACGTTAATGACACCGGTTGTGGCAACACGTTGGCGGCCGATCAGCCTGTGGTGCGTCGCCTGGTATTGGACAGCTTGCGTTACTGGGCGAAAGACATGGGCATCGACGGGTTTCGCTTTGACCTCGGTGCAACGCTTGGGCGCAGCGTGCACGGTTTTGACCCGCACGCGGCCCTGCTGTCACAAATCGGTGCGGACCCGTTGCTGGGCAAGTGCAAGCTCATTGCGGAACCCTGGGATATCGGGCCGGGAGGGTATCGTCTCGGCGGCTTCCCCCGGCCCTTCAGTGAGTGGAATGACCGGTATCGCGACAGCGTTCGGCGCTACTGGCGAGGTGATGACGGCGAGCTGCCGGAACTGGCCCGGCGATTGCACGGCTCTGGTGACATCTTCGAGAACGCACAGCGCCCGGCGAGCTCAAGCATCAACTTAGTCACGAGCCATGACGGATTTACTTTGCGCGATCTGGTGAGCTATGCGCGGCGCCACAACCTGGCCAATCGCGAGGACAATCGTGATGGTCACGCCGAAAACTTCAGCGACAACGGTGGTGTCGAGGGGTCAAGCACTGACGCGGCGATTATTGAGCGAAGGGCATTACAGCAGCGCAATATGTTGGCGACGTTAGTGCTGTCCCAGGGCGTGCCCATGATCAGTGGTGGCGATGAAGTGGGGCGCACGCAGCAGGGCAACAACAACGCGTATTGTCAGGACAATGAGATCAGCTGGACCGACTGGGAAAACACCGACGATGTCCTGTTGGCTTTCGCGCGTGGATTGATCGCCCTGCGAAAGGATGAACCGCTCCTGCGTGCCGATCGCTACCGGCATGATGAACCCGATGCCGATGGACAGAGCCTGCACTGGATCGATGCGACGGGTAAACCCGCGCCAGAATCCTTCTGGCTTGACCCCGGCAATGCCTGTGTTGGGTGTCTGCTGGCGAGTACAACGCCCGATTCCCTCGCTGGTCGCCAGTTACTCATTCTGCTCAATGCTGGCGCAGAAGCCGTGGACTTTGCGCTACCTGAGCACGCATCCGGCGGTGACTGGGCAAAACGCATGGATACGCGCCTCGAGCCCTGGATATTCAGCGATGCGCCGCCTGCCGAATCATCAGTCACTGTTCTGGCTCACTCCATGATGCTGTTGGATGGCTCCGGCCGCCTTAACTTCAATCCCTAGTCACTTGCTACCTCACTAAAGGATCAACCGTGTGAACAATCTTTCAGAAGCGCCACTGCTGGATAATTTTGACGATCAGGTCGCTCGCCATTACAGCCTCACCCTCGGGCGCGACGAAGGGGCCGGTGATCACCATTACCTTTACGAGGCCCTGGCGCTGTCTCTGCGTGACCGCCTGGTGAACCGCTGGCACGCAACGCGGGAGCAGTTCCAGACCCCCGAGGTCCGGCGCGTCTCCTACCTGTCCATGGAGTTCCTTATCGGGCGCAGTTTGCACAACGCGATACTCGCTCTGGAGCTTGAAGGTGAGGTGCGTGCTGCGCTGGAACCCTTCTCGTGCACGCTGGAAGAACTGGAGACGGCGGAGCTGGATGCGGGTTTGGGCAACGGGGGCCTGGGTCGTCTGGCCGCCTGCTTCCTCGACAGCTGCGCGAGCCTTGCACTGCCGGTAACCGGCTACGGCATTCGCTACGAGTATGGAATGTTTCACCAGCGTATTAGCGACGGGTACCAGGTAGAGAGCCCCGATCGCTGGCTGCGTCATGGGAATCCCTGGGAGTTTGAAGTACCCGAGCGGACACGACGGATTCGTTTCGGCGGCAGGGCAGAGACCTGGACCGACGAGCGCGGCAGACAGCGTCACCGCTGGGTAGACAGCCGCGATGTGCTGGCGGTGCCCTTTGATATGCCAGTGCCGGGTTACCGCAACGGTATCGTCAACACTCTGCGCCTGTGGCGAGCGGCGGCGACGGAGGAGTTTGATCTGGAGGAATTCAACGCCGGCAGCTATACCGATGCCGTAGCGGCCAAGAACCAGGCAGAGCAAATCACCATGGTTCTGTACCCGAATGATCAGAGCGAGGCGGGCAAGGAGCTGCGCCTGCGCCAGCAGTATTTTCTGGCGAGCGCCAGTCTGCAGGATATTCTGGCCGACTGGGTGGCGGTCCATGAACAGGACTTCAGCGGTTTCGCCGCAGGTAACGTGCAGCAACTCAACGATACGCACCCGACGGTGGCTATTCCGGAGCTGATGCGCCTGCTTATGGATGAGCATGCCCTGGGCTGGGATGAGGCCTGGCAAATCTGCCAGAAGAGCTTTGCCTACACCAATCACACGTTGCTGCCGGAGGCCCTTGAGGTCTGGTCCGTGGCCATGTTCCGCAGCCTGCTGCCGCGGGTGCTCGAGATTATTTTTGAGATCAATGCGCGCTTTTTGAGCCAGGTAGCCGATCGCTGGCCTGGTGACGTGGGTCGCGAGCGGCGCATGTCCATCATCGAGGAAGGCCACGAACCGCGCATACGCATGGCCTATCTGGGCATTGTCGGCAGCTACTCGGTGAATGGCGTGGCAGCGCTGCACACGGACCTGCTCAAGCAGGGCCTGTTTCGTGACTTCTTTGAGCTGTGGCCGGAGAAGTTCAACAACAAGACCAATGGGGTGACGCCGCGACGTTGGCTGGCACACTGTAACCCCGGACTCAAGGCACTCATTGATCGCCATATCGGCAGTGACTGGGTCTGCGACCTCGACAAGCTGGAACAGCTCGCTCCCCTTGCAACCGACGCGGAATTCCAGGAGGAGTTCGCTTCAGTCAAGGCGCAGAACAAGCATGCTCTTGCGCAGCTCGTGCATGCGCGTTGCGGTGTGGAGTTTGATCCCGCGATGATGTTTGACGTGCAGGTCAAGCGCATCCATGAGTACAAGCGACAACTACTGAACGTGCTTCATGTGATCCACTGCTACAACCGCGTGCTGCGTGGCGATACCGCGGGAATGGCTCCGCGCTGCGTGCTCATCGGTGGCAAGGCGGCGCCGGGCTATGTCATGGCGAAGCAGATTATCAAGCTCATCAATAACGTGGCTCACCTCATTAACCGTGATAGCCGCGCCGCGCCCTGGCTGAGAGTGGCTTTCCTGCCCGATTACAACGTCAGCGCCATGGAGCTGATATGCCCCGCTGCGGATCTTTCTGAGCAGATATCCACGGCGGGTAAGGAGGCCTCGGGTACCGGGAACATGAAGTTCATGATGAACGGAGCAGTGACGATCGGCACCCTTGATGGGGCGAACATCGAGATTCGCGAAGCCGTTGGTGAAGACAACTTCTTTCTGTTTGGCCTGGATGCTCCTCAGGTCATGGCCGCGCGCCAGGACTATCGACCGGATGAGATCATTGCCGATGATGCGGACCTGGCGCAGGTCATGAACCTGCTCGAGAGCGGACATTTCAATCTGCTTGAACCGGGTATTTTCGATGCAATTATTGGCGCCCTGCGAAACCCGGATGATCCATGGATGACGATTGCGGACTTCCGCAGCTATATCGATGCTCAGGACCGCGTGTCCAGTGCCTGGCTGGATCAGCGACGCTGGCGTGAACTGTGTATTCTTAATACCGCCGCCAGCGGTCGATTCTCTTCGGACCGCACGATTCGCGATTACGGTCGGGATATCTGGTTTAGCGAACGTTAGGGACAAAACGACAGCGTTAGAGGTAGTCCAGAATGGAAGAGCAGAATCCGCGTTACGTCAGCCGCCTGACCCGCAATACGTTGGCCCTGGTACTTGCCGGCGGGCGCGGGTCCCGCCTGTATGAGCTGACAAACTGGCGGGCCAAGCCCGCCCTGTATTTTGGTGGCAAGTATCGCATCATCGATTTCCCACTATCCAATTGCGTGAACTCCGGTATACGCAAAATCGGCGTGCTCACCCAGTACAAGGCCCACTCCCTCATTCGACATCTCATGCGAGGCTGGAGTCACTTCCGTCGGGAACTCGGCGAATACGTTGAGGTGCTGCCCGCGTCCCAGCGACATTCCGATGATTGGTACCAGGGGACGGCCGATGCCGTATTCCAGAACCTCGATATCATTCGTGCTGCGCAGCCGGAACTGGTGATGATTCTCTCTGGCGACCACATCTACAAGATGGACTACGGGCCGATGCTTGCGGATCATGTCGAGGCGGGCGCCGACATGACCGTCTGCTGCCTTGAGGTGCCGGTAGAGGAAGCCGCGGGTGCCTTCGGGGTTATGCAGGTTGATGAGTCCGGTCGGGTTATCGGCTTTCAGGAGAAGCCCGAGCATCCCGCCGAAATCCCCGGCAAGCCCGGCTGGACCCTCGCCTCCATGGGCAACTATGTATTCTCCACGGAATTCCTGCATGAACAGCTGCTGCGGGATTCAGCGGTGGCCGGTTCTACCCATGACTTTGGCAACGACGTGATCCCGTCGCTGATCGAGTCATGCAATGTGCGTGCGTACCCGTTTCGCGACCCCGATACCGGCGAGAAAGCCTACTGGCGTGATGTGGGAACTCTGGATTCATTCTGGCAGGCGAATATGGAGCTTATTGCCACGACACCACAGTTGAATATCTACGATAGCGACTGGCCCTTGTGGACCTATCAAGAACAGCTGCCACCTGCGAAATTTGTTTTTGACCATGATGACCGACGAGGTACGGCGCTGCAGTCAATGGTTGCGGGCGGGTGTATTATCTCCGGCGCCAGAGTGAGTGAATCCGTTGTGTTCTCGGGCGCTCACGCACACTCGTACTCCACTATTTCCGGTACCGTGGTACTGCCCGACGTGGTGATCAAGCGCAATGCGGTCGTGCGCAATGCGATTCTTGATCGGGGCTGTGTCATTCCCGAAGGCATGCAGATTGGCGTTGATCCTGACGAGGACCGGGAGAACGGTTTTCGCGTGTCCGCCGGGGGTGTCACGCTTGTCACCCGGGGCATGCTCGGCCAGGCCGAAGGCAGTCTCTGAAGCGGCAGCGACCTGCCAACTTAAGGACCGTTACCCACAACTTATGGACTCAGGAATTCAGATCGATATGGCGAATTCGATTCGCGTTGCCAGCGCACCCTTCGATGGCCAGAAACCGGGGACTTCGGGTCTGCGCAAGAAGGTGCGGGAGTTTATGCAGCCCCATTACCTCGAAAATTTTGTGCAGGCTGTCTTCGACACCATTGGCGGTGGCCAGGGCAAACGGCTGGTGCTTGGCGGTGACGGTCGCTTTGGCAATCGTCAGGCGATACAGCGAATACTGCGCATGGCCTGTGGCAATGGGTTCAGCGAAGTCATTGTGGGGCAGGGTGGCATTCTGTCTACGCCGGCCGCGTCCTGCCTGATCCGCAAATACGGTACCGATGGTGGCCTCATCCTCTCGGCGAGCCATAACCCCGGTGGCCCCGACGAAGATTTTGGCATCAAGTTCAACAGCGCCAATGGCGGGCCGGCGCCGGAATCGATCACCGCTGAAATCCATCGACGTACGATGTCCATCGATGGCTACATGACCGTGGATGCGCCAGACATTGATCTGGATGAGGTCGCCGAGTCTTTGCTGGGAGAAATGCGGGTCACAGTGATCGATTCCGTTGCGGACTACGCGGCGCTGCTGGAGTCGCTCTTCGACTTTGATGCCATCGCCAGTATGCTGGGTCCCGGGCGCTTCAAGATGCGCTTCGACGCGATGCACGCCGTGACCGGACCCTACGCCAGGGCGATTCTGGAGGAACGACTGGGCGCCCCGGAAGGAACCGTAATGAATGGCGAGCCGCGGGAAGATTTTGGCGGCGGCCATCCGGATCCGAACCTGACCCACGCGGCGGAGTTGGTGGAACTGATGAACGGCGATGAATCACCGGCGTTCGGGGCTGCGTCTGATGGCGATGGTGATCGCAATATGGTGTTGGGTCGCGGAGGCTACATCAATCCCTGCGATTCCCTGGCGGTGTTGACGGCGAACGCGCATCTGGTGCCCGGCTATGCCCGGCTCAGTGGAGTCGCCCGGTCCATGCCAACGAGCCGCGCTGTAGACCGTGTCGCGGAGCACCTGGGCATTCCCTGTTACGAGACGCCCACAGGTTGGAAGTATTTTGGCAACCTGATGGATGACGGCCGGATCACGCTGTGCGGAGAGGAGAGCTTCGGCACCGGTTCTAATCACGTACGCGAAAAGGACGGTCTGTGGGCCGTGCTCTTCTGGCTCAACATTATCGCCGCCCGCACACAACCCGCCGGCGCGATCCTGCGGGAACATTGGCAGCAGTATGGCCGTGACTATTTCACGCGGCACGACTACGAGGGTATTGACGCGGAGGTTGCAACGTCACTGATGGATCAACTCACCACCAGTCTGCCGACGTTGGCTGGCCGGACCGTGGGTGATCTGGTGGTTGAGACTGCGGATGAGTTCGCCTATGACGATCCCGTGGATGGTAGTCGCAGCGAGGGGCAGGGTGTGCGCATCGTGTTCGAGCATGGCCGTCGACTCGTGTTTCGTCTTTCGGGCACGGGAACGTCCGGCGCGACGCTTCGTTTGTATTGTGAAAGCTACGAGCGTGACCCGACGAAGCTGGAGCTGGATACACAGCGCGTACTTGCCCCCTTGCTTGAGGCTGCCGAAAGCCTTGCCGGTATCGCCCGCCTGACCGGGCGCGTGGCGCCTGACGTGATCACCTGAGGAATCAGCATGCGAATTCTCATGCTCGCTGCCGAGAATGCCGCGCTACCAGGCGGCAAGGTCGGTGGTATTGGTGATGTGATCAGAGACGTGCCTCGGGCCCTTGCGTCCAGGGGGCTGACGGTGAGCATACTCATGCCGGCCTATGGACGGTATGCGCAGTCTGCCGGCGTGCGGCATCTGGCCTCACTGAACGTGCCGTTCGGGGGTGGTACGGAGTCCGTCGATCTGTTGCGCTTACCGGGTTCTGGCGACACCGAGCTCCTGGTGTTCGACCACCCACTCTTTGCCGTCGGCGGTGACGGAGCGATTTACTGCGACGATCCGCCCCATCGACCATTTGCCCGCGACGCTAGCAAATTCGCCCTGTTCTGTGCTTCCGCCGCCGAGGCGCTGCTCACTGACGAGGTCGCCCGGCCGGACGTGGTACATCTGCATGACTGGCACGCGGCGACACTGGCCGTTCTGTTGCGTCGTTACAAGAACTACGCGAGCCTTTCCGGTCTGCCTCTCGTGTACACAATCCACAATCTGGCATTGCAGGGTATTCGCCCCCTGTCTGGTGATGTGTCGAGCCTTGGCGCCTGGTTTCCGGAACTGGTCCCCGGTCCCGATCTCATGGACCCGCGATACCCCGGCTGTTACAACCCGACGCGCGCGGCCATCAGGTTGTGTGATCGGGTTCATACCGTGTCGCCAAGCTACGCGCGGGAGGTCTGCGACCCCGACCTGGGTTTTGGTGAGGGCTTGCAAAAGGATCTGGCAGAGGCGCAGAAGGAGGGTCGGCTCCACGGCATTCTCAACGGCTGCGACTATTCCGATGCGGGGGGTGAGGCCCTGCCGTTTGCCGGTGTACTGGATCTCGCCCGGGAGCAATTGCTGCGCTGGATCGGCGTGACCCGGGACGTTCGGTCGGCTCATCTGCTGGCGCTGGAGCGTGTGACTCAGTGGCAGCAGACGCAGTTTTCGCCGAAGCGAATGCTGACACTCGTGAGTCGATTGACAGAGCAGAAGATCGGCCTGTTGGCGCAGCTACAGGACGACGGTCGCAGCACCCTGGTTCATCTTCTCGATCAGTTGCGGGAGGATGAATGCCTCATTGCCCTGGGAAATGGTCAGCCCGATGCGGAACAACTGTTTACTCAGGCCCAGGCAGAAAGTAACCGCTTGCTGTATTTGTGCGGGTACTCCGAAGCCCTGTCAGAACAACTGTATCTCGGGGGGGGGCTGTTCCTCATGCCAAGCCGCTTCGAGCCCTGTGGCATCGCCCAGATGCTCGCGATGCGTGCCGGTCAACCTTGCCTGGTCAATCGCACGGGTGGTCTGGCCGATACGGTAGAAGATGGTGTGACGGGTTTTGTGTTTGACGCCGAGGATGATCCGGCGCGATCGCGGGCCATGCTCAAACGCGCAAAGCAGGCTCTGACGCAGCTGCGGCGTCATCGCAAAAAGCAGCGCGCCATGCGTGAAGCGGCGGGCGCCGCGCGTTTCTCCTGGTCTGTGGTTGCCGAGCAGTATCAGGCGCTGCTCTACGATCTGGGCAGAAGCTCTTTGCGACCCTGAGCCGGCCAAGACATTGTTTTGCAGCGCCTGCTACTGGTCTTCGCGAACAAAAAACAGCGTGGATAGGGGAGGTAGGGTGACCGTCGCCGAAAACGGGCGACCATGCTGCGATGTGTCCTCGGCGTTGATCCCGCCCAGATTGCCGCTGTCGCTGCCACCATAAATGCTGGCATCGGTATTCAACGCTTCTCGCCAGCGGCCCGTCGAGGGCAGCCCCACGCGCCAGTCACGCCGTTCCATTGGTGTGAAATTGCTGATGACCAGTACCGGCGGGTCGCCTTCGCTCCCGAGGCGTAGCCAGGCGAGTATCGAATGATCGGTATCCTCGGCTTCAATCCACTGGAAGCCGTCGGCCTCACAATCCTTGCGGTGCAGAGATGGCTGTTCGCTGTATAGCGTATTGAGGTCCCGAATGAGTCGCGTGACACCTGCATGCTCGGGTTTTGCGGCCGTGTCCCAGTCAAGTTGGCCCTGCTGTGCCCATTCAGCCGGCTGGGCAAACTCACACCCCATGAACAGCAGTTTCTTGCCCGGGTGGCCCCACATGAATCCGTAGTAGGCGCGAAGATTGGCAAGTTTCTCCCAGGGGTTGCCCGGCATCCGTTCGTACATGGAACCCTTGCCGTGTACCACCTCATCGTGACTGATGGGCAGAATGAAATTCTCGGAGAAGGCGTAGTGCAGTCCGAAGGTCATCATGTGATGGTGATGCTTGCGGTGCACCGGGTCCTTGCCGATGTAACCCAGCGTGTCATTCATCCAGCCCATGTTCCATTTGAATCCGAAGCCCAGACCGTTGTTGTGTACCGGTTCCGAGACGCCGGGATAGGCCGTGCTTTCCTCGGCAACGGTCATGATGCCGTCGACTTCGCCGTAAACGAGCGTGTTCATGCGTTGCAGCAGATCGATGGCTTCCAGGTTTTCCCGACCGCCGTGGCGATTGGGAACCCATTCGCCTTCTTTGCGCGAGTAGTCGAGGTAGAGCATCGACGCAACCGCATCCACGCGCAGCCCATCGAGGTGATACTCCTCAAGCCAGTACAGCGCATTGGACAGCAGAAAGTTGGCTACCTCGCGACGGCCGTAGTTATAGATGAGCGTGCTCCAGTCCTGATGGTAACCCTGGCGCGGATCCTCGTGTTCGTACAGCGCCGTACCATCGAACCGGGCCAGGCCATGGGGGTCCATCGGGAAATGCGCGGGCACCCAGTCAAAGAGAACGCCAAGTCCCCGGCGATGAGCCGCATCAATGAGATCGCGAAACTCGTGGGGCGGTCCGTGGCGGATGGTCGGTGCGAAAAGTCCCACGGGCTGATAACCCCAGGATCCGTCAAAGGGGTGCTCACTGAGCGGAAGAAATTCAAGATGAGTGAAACCCAGTCCGGCAGCGTACTCGACCAGTTCTTCGGCTGCCTCCCGGTACGACAGCATGCGGTTGTCTTCGTCGACGCGGCGTTTCCATGAACCGAGGTGAACCTCGTAAATGCTGATAGGTGCATGGCGATGGTTGCGGTTTGCGCGGGCACCCATCCATTCCTGATCACGCCAACCGTAGCCACTGATGTCTCGCGTGATCGAAGCGGTCTCCGGTGGATGCTCGGCCCCGAAACCCAGGGGATCTGCCTTGAGGGGCTGCACGTGACCGTCGCGATCTTCGATGCGGTACTTGTAGCGTGCTCCCTCGCCGACGCCAGCGATCCAGCAGGACCAGATGCCCGTGTTGCCCACGGGATGCATCAGGGTTTCGAATTCCGCCCAGCTGTTGAAGTCACCCAGCAAATGCACGCGTCGGGCGTTGGGAGCCCATACCGAGAATCGGGTCCCGCCGTTGCCCACCTGGGCACCCAACAGTTTCCACAGACGCTGGTGGGTGCCTTCGTTGAACAGGTATTGGTCGGACTCACTGATATGGGGGTCGACGTCGGTGGGTGATGGTGAGGTGGTAATAGGTCGACTCCCGGGCCTTGGTGAATGACGATGCCATCAACTCTGAATTCTGACACTTTACGGCATCACACGCTGGCGGAAACTGACACCGATAGCAACCTCGCAAGTTTACTCGCCATAGCTGATTACTGGTACAGGCTATGACCCCCGTAGCCCGCTCCCATGTAAAGTGTCGCGGATGCGACGAACTTCTTGTGCCATACAGGGTATAAGTAGCGCCATCAAAAGAGCGGGAGCCGATAAATGAAAAACAACAATTCTGACGTTTTGTACCACCGAGGCTATGGCAACCTCCAGCGAAGAACCGGCACGACCTGGTCCCTGCGATCATTGGCAGCCCTGCTGGTAACGGCTTGCGGTGCCCTGTCGGCGCTCGCCGCCGAGCAGCCCAATATTCTGGTCATCTGGGGCGACGACATCGGCGTTACCAATATCAGCCGCTACAGCATGGGCATGATGGGATACCAGACGCCGAACATCGATCGCATCGCCAACGAAGGCATGGTGTTCACCGACTATTATGGAGAGCAAAGCTGCACCGCCGGCCGGTCGGCGTTTATCACCGGGCAGCACCCCGTGCGCACCGGCCTGACCAAGGTCGGTGTGCCGGGCGCTGAGTTGGGCCTTCAGGCGGAAGATCCCACACTTGCGGAACTACTCAAGCCACTGGGTTACACCAGTGGCCAGTTCGGTAAGAACCACCTGGGCGACCGGGACAGGTATCTGCCCACCGCCCATGGCTTTGATGAGTTTTTTGGCAACCTGTACCACCTGAATGCCGAAGAAAGTCCCGAAGACCCCGATTGGCCCAAGAACCCCGCTTTCAGCCAGGCCTTCGCGCCCCGGGGGGTTATCCATTCCTATGCCGATGGTCGCATCGAGGACTCGGGACCGCTCACGCGCAAGCGCATGGAGACCGTGGATGAGGAGTTCCTTGGCGCGGCGCTGAAGTTCATCGACAAGGCGCATACCGATGAACAGCCGTTCTTTGTGTGGTTCAACTCCACCCGCATGCACTATTACACGCATGTAAAAGACGAGCAGTTGGGCGCATCCGGGCAGGGCTTTTATAACGACGCGATGCTGGAGCACGACGGTCACGTCGGCACGCTGCTGGAGAAGCTCGATGAGCTGGGCATCGCCGACAACACCATCGTTATCTACTCCACCGACAATGGACCGCATTACAACATGTGGCCCGACGCGGCGATCACACCGTTTCGCAGTGAAAAGAACACCAATTGGGAGGGCGGCTTTCGTGTGCCGGCCATGGTGCGCTGGCCCGGTCGGATCGCCGAGGGGCAGATCAGCAACGCGGTGATGTCGCACCTGGACTGGGTGCCTACGCTCATGAGTGCCGTCGGCGAGCCCGGCATCGCCGAGAAACTGAAGGCGGGTCATCGTGCGGGAAACACCGAGTTCAAGGTGCATCTCGATGGCTATGACTTCCTGCCCTATCTGACGGGCGCCGCTGAGCAATCACCACGGAATGAATTCTTCTACTTCAGTGATGACGGTCTGCTCACCGCCGCGCGGGTAGGGGACTGGAAACTGGTGTTTGCCGAGCAGCGTGCGCATCGCATGCATGTGTGGCGTGAGCCCTTTGTAACCCTGCGCATTCCCAAACTGTTTCACCTGCGCCGGGACCCGTTTGAGCGGGCTGACACCGACAGCAATGGCTACAACAACTGGTGGGATCGCAAAATATTCCCGGCGGCGATGCAGGCTCGCGTCGCGGTCTCAGCGTTTGTGCAATCGCTGGTGGCGTTCCCGCCCCGACAGCGACCCGATACCTTTACCGTGGACCAAGTGATGGAGTCGCTGTACCGGGTCAAGGCGGAGTGATTGGTGCCAGAATGTGCGGCACGCCATTGCTCTTTGCCCAGGCATTCAGCGGCTGCAGGTACTGCTCCGTAAGCTGCTGCAATGAGGCCCGATACTGGCTCCAGAGCGCTGCCAGATCGTCGTAGCGTTCCCGCGCACCCGCGGTGACCGGTGCGCCGCTATCATCCACCACGTCGAGCAGGTGACGCAGCTGGCCATCGAGCTTCATCACCCAGGCATCCTCGTCCTCAAAGGTTTCGTGGCGCAGCTCGGTGATCTGGGCTTCCCAGGCATCAAGTGATGCCACGGCCTCCGAGACCATGTTGCGAACCGCCGGATCATCACTGGCGTCACCCAGATCCTGGATCTGGTCTCGCGCACGGCGGGCCTTGCCCAGCGTCAGCAGTACCGTCTCAAGCTGCGCTGCGATGCGGGACTGTGTGGCAACCCAGTCTTCGATGGCATCGTCGCTGGCGTCAATGCGGGGGTCCCGGAGTACCTTCACGCGGGTGCTCGCACTGTGCTCGCCGGAGGTCACGCGTACCGTGTAGTTGCCCGGTGCCACGGCGGGACCGGTGTAGCCTTCAAACACGAAGTGCCCGTCGACGCAGGGCACATCATCGGCATACAGGTCCCAATCCCAGCGCTGCAGGCCCGCCTGCGTGGAGGGATAGTCCAGGGTGAAGGGGCTGCGCGGGTCCATGCCGGCCAGCATGCAGCGATCGTGGTCGCTCTCTTTGCTACTGTAGTGGCGGACCAGCTCACCGTTGGCGTCGAGCACGTCGATGGCGAGTTCGGCGTCATCGGCGAG
Organism: Gammaproteobacteria bacterium; assembly: GCA_030433415.1. Classification (GTDB taxonomy): domain Bacteria; phylum Pseudomonadota; class Gammaproteobacteria; order Pseudomonadales; family Halieaceae; genus Congregibacter. Next base: position 21,016 of record JAUIMF010000038.1, read on the forward strand.
GTCTTCACTCAGGTAGTAGTAGATCGGCAGGTCCGGCGAGGGGTTCTCGCCCCGGGTGCCCCCGCCGCGATTTGACGGCCGTCCCATTGGTAACGCGGGCGGTGTGTACACATGCACCGGCGAGGCGACATCTGCCTGGGGTGCCTGGCGTAGCACAAACAGGTCATCCAGTACCCAGAACGCGCGGCCCTGGGTTGCAACGGCCAATGCATCTTCACGCACACGCAGGTCGGTGATGGGAGCTGGTGGCAGGTTCATGTCGATGCGTTGCCAATCGCCACCGTCGTTCCACGACACGAACAGGCCTTTTTCGGTGCCTGCATAGAGCATGCCTTTGATTAACGGGTCCTCGCGCACGACGCGCACGAAAGCCCCTGCGGGCAGACCTTTGTCGATGCGCTTCCAGCGCTTGCCGTGGTTGTCGGTCTTATAGATATAGGGGGCAAAGTCATTGAGCTTGTAGCCGGTGATCGCGAGATAGGCCGTGCCGTCACTGTGTGGCGACAACTCGATGGCGTTGATCATCGCCTCGCCGCGGTGAGGGGGCGATATGTTGTTCCAGGAGCCGCCACCGTCACGGGTCAGGTGCAGCAGACCGTCGTCGGCTCCCACCCAGATGGTGCCCTCAGACTGGGCGGATTCCGCGATGTAGAAAATCGTGTGATAGAACTCAGCGCCCACGTTTTCGGGGGTCAGGGGGCCGCCGTTGCGTCCCAGGCGCTCGGGGTTGTTGCGCGTGAGGTCCGGGCTGACTTCGTTCCAGGTCATGCCTCGGTCAGTGCTTTTTAACAGGTACTGGGTGCCGTAGTAGATCACCGACGGGTCATGGGGCGAGGTGATGACCGGTGGGTTCCAGTTGCTGCGGTATTTCAGGTCCTTGGAATCCGCGCCATAGACACGCTCGGGGTAGGGCACAATGTAGCGCTGCTTTTGGGTTTGTTCATTGAACTCGGTGAGCGTGCCGTTGATGGTGGTGGCGTAGATCAGCGTGGGATCATCGGGGTCAAAGGCGATGTGCGCGCTCTCGCCGCCACCGACGGCGTGGTAATCATCGCGGCCGATGGAGCCGTCCCAGGCCCAGGCGGCGATCGATACCGTGGAGTTGTCCTGCTGGCCGGCGTACAGGCGCCAGGGGGTCTGTCGGTCCGTAGTCAGGCGATAGAACTGCGCCGTCGGCTGATTGTCGATGCTCGACCAGGTCTCACCACCGTCCAGGGTCACGGTGGCGCCGCCATCATTGCCGTTGATCATGATGCGGCTGTCGTCGGGGTTGATCCAGTGATCATGGTGATCACCGTGGGGCGTCTTGATCTTGGTGAAGGTTTTGCCGCCGTCAATGGATTTCATCAGCGGTACGTTCAGCACCCACACGGTATCGGGATCGTTGGGGTCTGCCGTGAGGTGAATGTAGTACCAGGCGCGAGTGTGCAGTACGCGGTGGGGATTGATCTGCTGCCAGGAGTCGCCGTAGTCATCGCTGCGCCAGAGACCGCCCTGGCCATACTCGGCCTCGATGATCGCGTAGATGCGTGAGGGCTGGCTGTCTGAGACGTCGATGCCGATCTTGCCCACGAGGGACGGCAGACCGCCGTCGAGTTTCTCCCAGCTGTCGCCACCGTCAGAGGACTTGTAGATACCGCCGCCCTCGCCACCGGATTTGATATACCAGGGCTTGCGACCGTGGTGCCACATCGCGGCGTACAGAATGCGGGGATTGGTCGGGTCCAGGGTGATGTCTGTGGCGCCCGTGTCGGCGTTGATTTTGAGCACCTGCTCCCAGCTCTCGCCGCCATCGCGGGTGCGGTACACACCGCGCTCGGGGTTCGGGGCCCAGATCTGCCCCTGCACGGCCACCCAGGCGGTGTCGGGGTCCGTGGGATGAATCTGGATCTTGGCGATCTGGCCAGCCTTCGGCAGGCCCATAAAGGCAAAGCTGCGCCCGGCGTCCGTGGACTTCCACAGTCCCTCACCCTGGGCGGTGGTCACGCCGCGAATCGGCGCCTCGCCGGTGCCGACATAGATAACGTTAGGATCTGATGGCGCGACAGCGATGGCGCCGATGGTGCCCACGGGAATCTGTCCGTCCGAGATGTTCTCCCAGCTGGTGCCCGCATTGTGGGTCTTCCAGACTCCGCCACCGGCAGCGCCCATGTAGTACAGGTGGGGATCTCCCGGTACACCCGTGACAGCGGTGACCCGGCCACCCCGCCAGGGGCCCAGAAGGCGATATTCCAGACCATCGATCAGGGCGTCTTCTACCGTCGCGAGGGTCAGGGGGGCGCTAAGGCTCAATGCAACAACAAGGCAGGCACCCATCAGGGTGCTGGGGATTCGGGACATGCAGCTATAACTCCAGAGAAAAGCCGGGGCGCAGTCACGCGGCCAGCGGCGCAAGGTCTTGGGTGATTGTTGTAGCATTGCTGGCGGTCGGGGCCAAGGCTGATTGCCGCATTCTCGCGAATGCTCCGACATATTCCCCGACATCAATATTTCTATATCGTTGATCTGGCAGAGAGGGTGGCGCTCATGAACACGTCTTATGCATCGGCGCTCGGCAGCTGGGCGCGCAATATGGTCTGTGCTCTGCTATTGACGTCACTCGCCGCCTGCACGACAACGTCGCAGGAACCCGCTATGGATTCGCCGGCGCAAGCTACTGTTGAGGCGCCCGGCAGCCACACGATCCCTCTGGCAGATATTGGTACGGCAGCGCTGCTCGACTGCGCCCGAGAGCAGGGGGTGACGCTGCTTCAGGCCCACCGCGCGGGACCGGTGCCCGGAGCTGCCGAGAACAGCATCAATGCCATCAACCGATCGTTGACCGACGGCGCGCTACTGGTCGAGATCGACGTGGCGCGCAGCGCGGATGGGGTGCTGGTGCTCATGCACGATGACACGCTGGATCGCACGACCACGGGAACCGGCTACGTGAACGCGCAGTCTTACGCGGCGTTGTCGGCCCTTGAACTGAAGGACAACGCGGGGATGGCCACGGGCGAGCCGGTGCCGACGCTGGCGCAGGCGCTGCAGGTTCTGGACGGTCGGGGCATCGCTCAGCTGGACCGCAAACGCTCGGTTAACGTGGCTGAGATCGCTGCGGTGGTTGAGGCCAGAGATGCCTTCGACAAGGTGGTGTTCATTACCTACACGGTGCCCGAGGCGATTGACCTCTACCGACAGTTTCCCCAGGCACTGATTTCGACGGGCATCAATTCCCTGAACGATCTCGAGGCGCTGCGGGCCGCCGGCGTGCCCTTTGGGCAGCTCATGGCATGGCTCGGTCTGGGTCATGGCAACGTGGAGCTCGATCAGGCGCTGGCGGAACTCGGTATCGAAAGCAGCTACGGCGACTTCGCCGCCGAGCGTGATGGCAGCGTTGATTACCGGCGCATGGCGGATAACGGCGGCGAAGTGCTCAGCGTCGATCACGTGCGGGCCGCCGCACAGGCGCTGGACGCCCCGGACGCGGTGAGCCGCTTACTTGCAGATTGCCCCCCACCGCCGGCTTCCCGGTTTCAGGCGGGGTGGTCTGCTATGCTCGGGCCGCAGCCGCAGCCGCAGCCGCAGCCGCAGCCGCAGCCGCAACAGAGTTCCATTGCCGGCACCTCCACAACCCTACAGCAGCAGGTTTTCCGTTGATGAATACGCGTCGCTCCACGATTTTTCTCCTCGCTTGTCTGGGCGTTTTGCTTACAGGCTGCGCCGCGCCCACTCCCGTAGGGCAGGGGGCGGCGGTCGAGGGCAGTCCTTCAACCGAGGAGAGCGAAGAAGCCCTCATTGCCCGTGCGCTGGCGATCCACGATCGCGTGCTTACGCTGGACACGCACGCTGATACGCCCCTGCGCATGATCGAACCGGGTTTTGATATGGCCGAGCGCCATGATCCCCGCGAGACCGGCTCCAAACTCGACTATCCACGGATGAAGGAGGGTGGACTGGATGCGGTCTTCTTCGCCGCCTTCGTCGCCCAGGACATCCGCAATGACGAGGGCAATGAAAAAGCCAAGGCCCTGGCGTTGCAGATGATCGACGCGGTGATTGCGTCCACGCAGCAGAATGCCGACATCGCAGGCTTGGCGCTGAATCCCGAGGACGCCTACGAACTCGAAAAAGCCGGCAAACGGGCCATCTACCTGGGGATCGAAAACGGCTACCCCCTGGGAGATGACGTGGCCAATGTGGAGCTCTACTACAACAAGGGGGTTCGCTACATCACGCTGGTGCACTCCAGCAACAACGATCTGGCGGACTCCGCTACCGACGACGACGGTCCTGAGCATGAGGGCATCAGCCCCTTGGGCGAGGCCGTGGTCCGCGAAATGAACCGTCTGGGCATGATGGTGGACGTATCTCACGGCAATGACGACGTGTTCTACGACGCTATTGCCTTGTCCAAAGCTCCGATCATTGCCAGCCATTCCAATGCCCGCGCAGTGACCGACCACAAGCGCAATATGAGCGACGATATGCTGCGCCTGATGGCCGAGAACGGAGGCGTGGTGCAGCTGACGATGCTCTCGTCGTATCTCACGGACATTCCCGACAACCCCGAGCGCGACGCGGCCATGAAGGAATTGCGCGCGACCATGAAGCCTGCGGGCCAGATGACCCAGGACGAGCGCGCGGCGATGCGCCAGGCGATGAACGCCGTCGAAGCGAAGTACCCTAATCCCTCGGCGAACGTGCAACATGTCGTCGATCACATCGACCACATCGTGAAGATCGCCGGCATCGATCACGTGGGCATTGGCTGTGATTTTGATGGCGGTGGTGGCATCGATGGCGTGTTTGATGCGAGCGAAGTGATGAATATCACCATCGAGCTGGTGCGCCGCGGTTACACCGAGGCAGAGATTCGCAAGATCTGGGGTGGCAACCTGATGCGCGTTTTCAGGGATGTGCAGGCGGTGGCGCAACAACTGCAGGCCGACAACCCCGCGTAGATGGCGCGCTTGATCATGCGCTGGCCGGGCCTGGTACTGCTCGCCTTTGCTCTGTGCACCGGCGTCCAGGCGCATCCGCTGCGGCTTTCGCTCAGCGAGATTGAATACGCGTCAGAGCAGCAGTTGCTCACGATCAGCCTGCGTCTGTTTCTGATGGATGTAAACGAGGCGCTGGTGTTCGATCCCGACAGTACTGAACTGGCGTTCTGCCAGCCCGACGAATCCCCCGACGCAGAGCGCATGCTGTTGGACTATCTCAATGCGTTTTTCTACGTCAGGGTAAATGGCGAGCCGGTCGCGCTGACCATAAAAAACAAGCGCCTCAGTGGCGAGGGAGACAACGTGGCGCTGGGGGTGTTGTTTGAGCACCGTCTGGCGCCGCCGCTGAAATCCCTGGAGATCAGGAACGCGGTGTTCACGGATCTGTTTTTTGACCAGAGTAATGTCGTTTACGTTTTTGTCGACGGAGAATCCGAGAGCCTCATGCTGAACAAAAAGACCCCGGTGCACACGTTGCACTTCTGATATGGAGCGTTTTCCCCTTTATTTGCAGCTGGGTTTTGAGCACATCTCAAATCTGGCGGGTTACGACCACATTCTGTTTCTGGTGGCGCTGTGTGCGGTGTACCGGCTGGCGCAGTGGCGTGACATCGTCATTCTTGTCACGGCCTTCACCGTGGGCCACAGCGTGACCCTGGCGCTGGCGGCGTTTGGCACCGTGATCATTCCTTCGCGCATTATCGAGTTTCTGATTCCTACGACGATCCTGCTTACGGCGTTACACAATGTGTTGGCGAAGCAGCCCGAGGGAGTTGCGTATGCCGGCACCGGGCGAGCAGGCATAAGCCGTGCAGGCAGGGGTAGGCATTACCTGATGGCGCTGTTCTTCGGTTTTATTCACGGCATGGGTTTTTCCAATTATTTTCGCGCGCTGATGATGGGGGACGATTCCATCGTCGTGCCGCTGCTGGGCTTCAACCTCGGTATTGAAGTCGGCCAGCTTCTCGTGGTGCTGGTGATTGTGGGCGTGTCATTTGTTTTTCAGAACGTTCTGCGGGTGAAGCACCGGGACTGGAACGTGTTTATCTCAGGCGCGGCGGCGGGTCTGGCGCTGCAGCTGATGGTTGAGACGCGCTTCTGGTAACTTGACCTTGTAGTGGTTGAAACCCATAATCCGGTAACGTTACCGGATTATGGGTCGCATTGTGGAGCAGGTAAAATCCGAGAATGTTAAAGCTCGTGTCACCCGTCATCGTTCTCGCGCAGCAGCAAAGGGGACGAAGCGGGTCGAAGTCTCCGTGCCCGCTGGGGATGCGCCGCTTGTCAAAGCGATAGCGGGTGCCCTGCGCGAAGGAGGGTCGACGGCCAGGCATATACGTGAGGCCATCCAGCCGCTGGTCGCAGCACCCAAAGCGAAGACGGGCGCCGAACTGGTCGCGTTTTTCAGAAACTCACCCTTTGTCGATGCTGAACTCACGATAGAGCGAGATCGCTCCGGTGGACGAGGTGTCGATTTCGAGTAATGCCTTTCCTCCTCGATACCAACATCATTAGTGAAACCCTCCGGCCGAAACCGGACCAACGTGTAATTTATTGGTTGCAGCGGCAATTCCCAGAGGAACTCTTCCTTTGCGCCATGACCATTGGCGAACTCATGCGTGGTGCATGCAAAGTCAAAGAGAAGCCACGCCGTGACAAGTTAACCCAATGGATCAAAGAAGATCTCGGTCAACAGTTCGAAGGTCGGGTACTTCCATTCGATGCTGCGTCGGCCAAAATTTGGGGCGAATTGATGGGAAACGGTGATCGAACCGGCGTGCCCCCCTCTGCATTCGATGCTCAGATCGCAGCGGTAGCGATCGAACGCGGACTGGTGCTTGTAACCCGCAATATTTCTGACTTCGAGCGCTTCAACCTTGAGTTGCTCAATCCGTGGAATGACCCCCAATAGATACCAGAAGGCGTACCATCACCGTAAGACGCCAACCCCACGGTCGGGCAACCACGTAATCGCACCGATATCGCTGCCCCAAAGGATGACGCGCGCCGTGTCGATCATCCCTTACCGTCTCCCCAGGTCCACTCGGACTCGGCGGGCTTTTTGCGACGGGCCCGCTGGCGTTCACCGCCATGGCGCTGCAGGCGTTCGACAGGTCGGATCGCGGGGTCCGGTAGCAGCGCCGCCAGGTGATCCGTCAGGCCCAGGGCCATCATTACGCGCACGAACGAGTCGAGGGAGATCGCCTGGCCGTCTGCCAGCCGCGTCATGGTGCTTCGGGATACGCCGGCCTCACGGGCGAGGTCGGCCTGACTGATGTTACGGCTGAGGCGGAGTTGGTCGAGACGTTTGCACAGTTGCTCGATAACGGTATCGCTGGAGGCAGCGGAGAAATCAGTTTTATGATTCATAAGTGACGCTATAAATAGATATTTAGTATTTATAGCCTCAAAAATGAGGCATTAAAACAACATGCTCAAACCGTCAATGCGGCAGAAATAAAGCATTAACATGCATAGCATTCATTAATGCCTCATTAGTGCCGCATTGGGTGTCGATGAGATTACTACAAGCGCAGTTGTACCCCCGCTTCGATGGTCCGGCCAGGGCGCGGTGCAAAATCCTTGATAAACGAGGTGTGCAAGCGCTGTTCGTCGTCCGTCAGGTTGCGACCGTTGACGAAGAGTTCAACGGTGGTCTCGCCAAGCTGCAGCCCGTAACCGATGTGCAGGCGCAGGTCGTCAAAGCCCTCGGTGGGCAGTTCGCCGAAGGCGTTGTCGTCCTGATCCTCGGTGACCTGATAGGTCAACTCGGCCTGCAGGCCCTGCCAGTTGCCAGCCACGCCCACGCGCCAGCGCTGCGGTGATATCCGGGGTAGGTTGCGGTTTTCGCCGCTGTCCAGTTCACCGCGCACGGTGTCAAAACCTGCCTTGAAGGCAAGGTCGCCGTTGTCCCAGGCAAGCGCCTGCCAGGTGAGGTCGCCTTCAAGGCCGCGGAAGCTGGCGTCCTGCTGGGTCCACTGGTACACCGGCAGTTCGTCGATTTCGAGGCCGGTGCTGGCTTCATAGATGAAGTCGCTGAATTCTGTGAAGAAAACACCCAGATACAGGCTCAGGGTGTCACTCTCGTAGTTCAGATTAACCGACAGGTTGCTCGCCGACTCTTCATCGAGGCTGGCATCACCGATTTCGTAGCTCTGCGTTGCCAGGTGGGGGCCGTCAGAATAGAGTTCCTCGCCCACCGGAGCACGGCTCGACAGGTCTAACTGCGTGCTCACGCGCCAGCCGTTGTCGTATTCCCGGATCAGGCCCAGGGCCGCGGAGCCGACATCGAAGCTGCGCGATGGACCAGTCGTTGGGTCGTGATCGACGGTTTCGTAGCGTAGCCCCGTCTCCAGATCCAGATGGCCAAACTGTCGTTGACCGACCCAGAACACACCCAGGGTCTGCGTATCTACCGGCTCTATGAAAGCTTCTTCTCCGATCGCCGAGAATTCCCGGTTGGATACCTGGGCACCGAAGGCGCCTTCGAAGCCCAGCACTTCGTCGTGACTCAGCTCGATACGGGTTTCCCAGGATTCAATGGAGAACCGGGTGCCGATCTCGCCTTCGCCTTCGATTTCGGAATGCTCGTAGTCGTTAAATCCGGCACGGAAATTGAATTTGCGGATGCCTGCGAAGGGCGCGTCAATGCCGCCTTCGAGGTCTACGCGCGTCTGTTCAAGATCCAGGAAGGGGTTGCCCTCTTCCCCGTGCTCGTCCTCGTGCGCTTCATCGAGATCGTCATGCTCTTCGTCGTGATCTTCATCGTGCTCTTCATGAGCATGGCCGTGGCCAGGCAGTCCGTACTGTGCCTCGTAGCGGGACACCGACAAGCCGAAAAACCCGCGTTCGCCAACGTACGACGCACCGATGGCGCCACCCTGTGCTTCAAGTTCGCTGCCCGGAAGTACGCCGTAGGCCTCTTCCTCTTCGTCATGGTCGTGTTCAGCTTCGTGCTCGTCGTCATGATCGTCGTGGTCATCCTCGGCGTCTTCCATGGCACGCAAGGCGGCGGATTCGGCGTAACCGGGAATCTCGTATTCATCGGCATCGCGGTAAAGACCGTCAAGGTGGATCGCGAAATTGCCGCTGCCAAAGTCAAAGCGGCCGGCAGCGGTGCGCTGATCCGCGTTGTCCGCGCCGCGAATCTCGACTGCGCCCTCTAGCTCTTCGGGCACCGCGTGAGGAATGCGTCCCGTATGCACATCGACGACACCGCCGATGGCGCCGCTGCCATAGAGTAGTGTGCTGGGTCCCTTGAGCACCTCGATACTGTCGGCAACAAACGGCTCGACCGTTGTCATGTGATCGGGGCTGGATACGGATGCATCGAGACTGTCGATGCGGTCTTCCAGAACTTTCACCCGTGGTCCACCCAGGCCCCGGATCACCGGGCGACCTACGGCCTGGCCAAAGCTCGCGGAATGTACGCCGGGAACATTCTGCAGCGTCTCGCCAAGGGACGGGGCCAGGGCGCGCTCCAATTCTGAACCCGAGAGCACGGCAGCGGGTTGAGCCAGACCTTCGGCAGACAGTGGGTGAGCGCGCACGACGACTTCTTCGATTTGGTCTTCTGGCGGCACTTGCGCGTGGACTGCTGCACTGACGGCCAGGCTGAGTAGGCAGGTGGTAAACACACCGTACCGTGATTCCGCGGGATTCCGCATGATTTCATCTCCTGAAAAACACTGACAATCGACAGGCGGAGGCCTGCCGGTGGGGCGTGGGTTCAGAAAATGGCTGGTGGAGCGCGTATGGAACGCAGACAGCTATGCGTCGCCTGCTTACGTTGGGGGTATGAAAAAAGCGGGGCAGGGGCCTGAGCCGGTGGTAGCGTCGTGCCTGCCTGGGGAGCTACCGCGTCTTCACTGACATTGAAATGACAGGTAACGCACTGTGTTTTCTGGCAGTCGATCTCGGCGGCGTGCTCCGACGCCAGCACCTGGGCACACAAAAAAAGTGCGCCCAGCGATAGCAGGGCCCAGCGGTGCATTTGGCGGGTGCCGGTGTGGAGCTGCAGAATCAAGAGGATGCCACGGAGCGCTATAAGTTGTTACAAAGTATCAATTTAGCACAATTCGCTGGGGGGAGCGATAAAGCGGTTGCCAAAGACGGACTCAGTCGTCGGCGCAGTCACGGCATTGGCCACTGACCTCCACCACCGCCCTGGCTGGTTTGAACCCTCGCTTGCGTGCGATCCCGTCAAGCATCGCTTCCAGGGAGTCGGAATGTACTTCGTCCACACGCCCACAGTCTGAGCACAGCAGATACTGGCTCTCGTGGCTGTGCTGGGGGTGGTCACAGGGTAGATACGACTGGGTGGATTCGATGCGATGCACCAGCCCAACGCTGGTGAGAAAGTCCAGATGGCGGTAGACCGTCAGCGGTGCGATCTTACGTTGCTGACGCTGCGCAAGCCGGTCGATGAGTTCATAGGCCGTGAGGGCACGCTTGCCGGCGATCAGTTCGGCATAAGCCGCGAGGCGAGCGGGTGTGAGACGGGCACTGGCGGCACTGCAGCGCGCTTCAGCAAGGGAGCGCCAGTGTTCCGAGATTGGCGCGCTTGGGAACTTGTTTTGTCCAGCGGCAGATTTCATCAGGTCCCCAAATTCGCTAGCGTTTGAGTTGGTGAAGCTTTTATAGGCCTGAGGGACCAAGGGGATGGATCTAAGCGCCTATTCGGACCTGGCCTTTTGGAAAAACGCCCGGTAACACGTGCCAACGGCGTGGCTCAGAGCAACACCAGGCCCAGAAAAACAACCAGACCGGAACCCGCGGTAATCAGCGTGGTACGACGCAGACGCGGAGACTGCAGGCCGAGCCAGAGTCCGCTGAGGCGGCCGGGGACTCGGACGAGGAGCTCGCCGCCAAGGACGGTGAGCCAGACG
>JAUIMF010000039.1 GCA_030433415.1 Gammaproteobacteria bacterium
AACTTTTGGGCGGGACCTGAAGTAAGCCTCAGATGCAGCCTGGAGCAGGACAGGGTTCAAGCCTTCGTCTGCCGGCAAGCGGGGCGGGCGCTGACAATCGTCGCACCGAGAATGCGGTCCCGCCCCGGCACCGTCAGCACTTTTACAAAGCCCTCGTCTTCGCTGTCAGCGATGGCGCGATCCAGATCGTCGATGCCATAGCGCGTGACCTCGTAGGCAATACCTTTGGCCCTGGCCTCGTCTTCGCTCAGCCCCACACGGGCGACTTCGGGATGGGTAAAGGTCGCCCAGGGAATCACTGAGTAGTCCACACGAAAACGCTTGAGGTGCCCCAGCAGCGCATTGACCGTGGCATACCAGGCCTGGTGACTCGCCGTGTGCGTAAACTGATACGGGCCGACGATATCGCCGCAGGCGAAGATCGTGGGAATGTCGGTCTGCAGGTAGTCGTCTACCGCGATGGTGCCGCGATCCGTGGTGCGAATTCCTAATTCCTCAAGACCCAGCCCTTCGATGTTGGGCGTGCGCCCCACCGCGAGCAGCACCCGATCAAAACTCAGCGTGACCTCCTCGCCCGCATGACGGCAGTGGGCCAGTTGCGCGTCCCCATCGCGCGCGAAGCGCAGAGGCTCGCAGTGATTGAGAATGCGTACGCCCTCGTGCTCCAGACGCGCATGCACCAGCGATGAAGCATCCTCGTCTTCGCGGGGCATGATGCGCGGCGCGTGGGTGATCAGGGTGACCTCGCTGCCGAGGTTCGCCATGGCCTGGGCCAGCTCGCAGCCGATGGGTCCCGCCCCCACCACCAGCAGACGCCGGGGTTGCTCGCGAATATCCCACAGCGTGTCAGAGGTGAGGTAGTCCAGATCGTCGAGGCCCTCGATGTCGGGCACCCGCGCCCGGGCACCGCTGGCGATCACGATGTGGCGCGTGCGAATGCGCTCGCCATTCACCTCGACCTCCCAGGGCGACACAATCCGCGCGTCACCCGCCACGCAATCCACGCCAAGGCCGGTAAAGCGCTCGACGGAGTCGTGGGGCTCGATGGCGGCAATCTTCGCCTGCACCCGCTCCATAACCTGGGGGAAGTTTGACGACACCTCGACCGGCGCCAGACCAAAGTCCGGCGCGCGGCGCATCTCTTGCGCCAGATGGCCGCTGCGCAGAATCGCCTTGCTGGGCACGCAGCCAGTGTTCAGGCAGTCGCCACCCATCTTGTGACGCTCGATCAACGTGACCTTGGCCTTGAGCGTGGCGGCGATCAGCGCCGATACCAGTCCGGCGGATCCCGCGCCGATCACCACCATGTTGGTGTCAAAGCGGTCGGGGCGATCCCAGGCCGCCAGACGACGCCGCGCTTTCAGGCGCGACAGCACCGCCCGCGCGATAAAGGGGAACACCGCCAGCAGCACAAAGGACCCCAGCAGTCCCGGCGACAGAATGCCGGCGGGGCTTTCGAGCTGCCCGAGCTGTGTACCGGCGTTCACGTACACCGCCGTCGCCGGCAGCATGCCCAACTGCGACACCCAATAGAACCGCCAGGTGCGAATGGGCAGCAGCCCCGAAATCAGGTTGATCACAAAAAACGGAAACACCGGCACCAGACGCAACGAGAAAAGATAAAACGGCCCATCGCGCGAAAAGCCCTCGTTAAGGGAACTCAACTGACGCCCGAAGCGCGTCTGCACCCAGTCCCGCAGCAGCAGTCGCGACACCAGAAACGCCAGCGTTGCGCCAATGCTGCTGGCAAACGACACCAGCACCAGCGCGGTCAAAAAGCCGAATATGGCACCGCCTGCCAGCGTCATGATCGCGGCACCGGGCAACGACAGGCCGGTCACCGCCACATACAGCAGAAAAAAGCCCAGGGCCGCCGCCAGGGGATTCTGCGCTGCCAGGGATTGCAGCTCATCGCTGCGCCGACGCAGTTCCTCGAACGACAGCAGCGCCTGCAGGTCGAAATACCAGAACGCGGCAATGCCGCCCACCAGTAACAGAATAATGACCGCTCGGGTTGTTGTTGTTTTATTCATGGGCCGTCTCTTTGGGGTCGCTCGAGCCAATCGGGCAACCAATTGCTTGAATTACTCGTCTCCGTCCCCATGTACGAGCTAGAATCCCCCCAACTGCTTTTTATACCCCAAGGAGAATTCCACATGAGTGACGCCATTGTGCACGTCAGCGATGCCAGCTTCGAGCAGGACGTACTGTCCAGCGATGTTCCCGTACTGGTCGATTTCTGGGCCGAGTGGTGCGGTCCCTGCAAGATGATCGCCCCCATTCTCGACGAGATCGCCGGCGAATACGCAGGCAAAGTAAAGATCTGCAAAGTAGACGTCGATGCCAACCCGGAAGTTCCCGGCAAGTTTGGTATTCGCGGCATTCCCACGCTGATCCTGTTCAAAGACGGCAACGCCGAGGCCACCAAGGTGGGCGCCCTGTCCAAGACGCAACTCGTTGAGTTCCTCGACGAAGCGGTCGCCTGATTGCACGGTGCACCGTTGGTGCTTTGGCGCCAGCGGTGCAACGCGCCGGTTACGGGCACTAAAAGCGACGCTTTTGACGCCAAAACGGGTCGCGACAAGCGCCTGACTGCCCGGTAAAAAATCCCTTTTGAGCTATGGACCTCCCCCCGAGGTCATGCTACTTTCACCCTGACGCGCGGCCCCGTGCGTCAAGAATAATTCCGCCTCCCTGTGATTCACTGCCCTGGTTGCATTAGAGCTCTGTTTGTCACGTAGGCCTTCCGGTCGTTCCTTTCACTGCCCGCGCACGGTTGCGCAGAGAGCCCAGAGCCAAAGGCAGTCGTCAGGCGACTTTTTCTAACCAATTCTCTCGGGCGTATTGATCTTGTCTAGTTCACCCCAAGCTAAAACCGATGACACCGTGGCTGAAGAAGCCGTAGCCGAAGTCGCTACCGACGGCAATCAAGCAGCAGAGGCCGCAGCCCCCGCTGCCGAGCCAACAGAAGCAGCAGGCGATGCCAGCGCTGAAGCCAGCAATAGCAGCGACAATGGCAATGGCAACGGCCAGAACAACAATGGCAACGGCGGTAATCGCCGGGGCCGCAAGCCGCGCCAGCAGCGGCAGAACAACAACAATCACGACGGCCCCAAGGGCGAGCCGATGAACCTGACGGACTTAAAGCGCAAGTCCACGCAGGAACTCATCGACATCGCCTCGAGCATCGGCCTTGAGAACCTCGCCCGCTCGCGCAAGCAGGACATCATCTTTTCGATCCTCAAGCGCCACGCGAAAAGCGGCGAAGACATTTACGGTGACGGCGTACTCGAGATTCTGCAGGACGGCTTTGGCTTTCTGCGCTCGGCCGACAGCTCGTACCTGGCCGGCCCCGACGACATTTACGTATCGCCCAGCCAGATCCGCCGCTTTAACCTGCGCACGGGTGACACGATCACCGGCAAGATTCGCCCACCCAAAGACAGCGAGCGCTACTTTGCCCTGCTCAAGATCGGCGAAGTCAATTTTTCGAAGCCCGAGTACTCCAAGAGCAAGATTCTCTTTGAAAACCTCACGCCGCTGTTCCCCGACGAGCGCCTGACGCTCGAAAAAGGCAACGGCAGCACCGAGGACCTGACGGGCCGCATCATCGACCTGGTCGCTCCCATCGGCAAAGGCCAGCGCGGCCTGCTGGTGGCACCGCCGAAAGCCGGTAAGACCATCATGATGCAGAACATCGCCCAGGCGATTCTGTCGAACAATCCCGAGACCTATATGATCGTGCTGCTCATCGACGAGCGGCCCGAAGAAGTCACCGAAATGCAGCGCTCGGTAGGCGCGCGCGGTGCCGAAGTCGTGGCCTCGACCTTTGACGAACCCCCCGCACGTCACGTGCAGGTGGCCGACATGGTGATCGAAAAAGCCAAGCGCCTGGTAGAGCACAAGCGCGACGTGGTGATTCTGCTGGACTCGATCACCCGTCTGGCGCGGGCTTTTAACACCGTGATCCCAAGCTCGGGCAAGGTACTCACCGGTGGTGTGGACGCCCACGCCCTGGAACGCCCCAAGCGCTTTTTTGGCGCGGCGCGGAACATCGAAGAAGGCGGCAGCCTGTCGATCATCGCCACGGCCCTGATCGACACGGGCTCGAAGATGGACGAAGTGATCTACGAAGAGTTCAAGGGCACCGGCAACATGGAACTGCACCTGGACCGCAAGATCGCCGAGAAGCGCATCTACCCCGCCATCAACATTCGCCGTTCGGGCACTCGCCGCGAAGAGCGTCTGACGGGCGAAGAAGAACTGCAGCGCATGTGGATTCTGCGCAAGCTGCTGCACGGCATGGAAGACCTGCCTGCGGTGGAGTTCCTGCTCGATCGACTCAAAGACACCAAGACCAACGACGAGTTCTTTATGTCGATGAAGCGCAAGTAACGCGCTCACAGTCCCCAAAAGCAGCCCCTCAAAAAAGGCGGACGGTTTATGCACCGTCCGTCGACCTTTGCAGCCGTTTAGGGCAGCATCTGCCCTTTGACCGTCGCCGGGCGCAATCCCGGCTGCGGCACATTCCCTGATAAAACGGCAGCGCCCCATGAGTGCACAGTACAACGACCTGCGGGACTTTATTGCAGACCTGGAATCCCGCGGCGAACTGGTTCGCGTCACCCGCGAAGTTGATCCCTATCTTGAGATGACCGAAATCGCGGATCGCACCCTGCGTGCCCGCGGCCCCGCCCTGCTGTTCGAAAACCCCAAAGGCCATTCAGTGCCGGTGCTGGCGAACCTGTTTGGCACCGAGCAACGCGTTGCCCTGGGCATGGGCGCCGAAGACCTGTCGGCGCTGCGCGACATCGGTGAACTGCTGGCCTACCTGCGCCAGCCCGATCCCCCCAAAGGCGCGAAGGAACTCTGGGACAAAGCCCCCCTGCTGCGCAAAGTTCTGGATATGGGGCCAAAGATCGTTCGCAACCCCGTATGCCGTACTCACGTGCGCGAAGGCGACGACGTCAACCTGTACGACTTGCCGATTCAGACCTGCTGGCCCGGCGACGCCGCGCCGCTGGTTACCTGGCCCCTGGTGATCACCCGAGGCCCCAACAAAACACGCCAGAACCTGGGCATTTACCGCATGCAGCTCATCGGCAAAAACAAGCTGATCATGCGCTGGCTGTCGCACCGCGGCGGCGCCCTGGACTACCGCGACTGGCAACTGGCCAACCCCGGCGAGCCCTACCCCGTGGCCGTGGCCCTGGGCGCCGACCCCGCCACCACCCTGGGCGCCGTCACCCCGGTGCCCGACACCCTGTCGGAATACGCCTTTGCGGGCCTGCTGCGCGGCGCAAAAACCGAATTGAGTGAATGCATCACCCCCCTGTGCAAAGCCAACGACCTGCAGGTACCGGCCACGGCAGAGTACATACTCGAAGGCCACCTGACCCCCGGCGAAGAGGCCGACGAAGGCCCCTTTGGCGATCACACCGGCTATTACAACGAAGTCGAACGATTCCCCGTGTTCACCGTAACGGCCATCAGCAGTCGCGAAGCACCGATCTACCACAGCACCTACACCGGCCGCCCGCCGGATGAACCCGCAATACTCGGCGTGGCCCTGAACGAAGTATTCGTGCCGCTGCTGCGCAAGCAGTTCCCCGAAATCGTGGACTTTTACCTGCCCCCCGAAGGCTGCTCGTACCGCATGGCGGTGGTGAGCATGCGCAAGGAATACCCCGGCCATGCCAAGCGCGTGATGCTGGGTATCTGGAGCTTCTTGCGCCAGTTCATGTACACCAAGTTTATTGTGGTCACCGACGACGATGTGAACGTGCGTGACTGGCAGGATGTGATCTGGGCGATGACTACGCGCATGGATCCCCGGCGCGACAGTGTGTTTGTGGATAACACACCGATTGATTACCTGGACTTTGCGTCGCCGGTGGCGGGGCTGGGGTCGAAGGTTGGGTTTGATGCGACGAATAAGTGGCAGGGGGAGACCAGCCGGGAATGGGGGGCGCCGATTCGGATGGATGAGGCGGTTAGTGAGCGGGTTGAGGCGATGTGGGGTGAGTTGGGGATTGGGGTGGAGCCGGCTGGGCGGAGGGTTTAGCCGCGCTTTGATTAACGCCCTATCACCCCACCGCCCTATTACACACGGTGGAGCAATGTTTCCTCAGTGTACATGCCTGCGAACAAAAGCTATCTCTCTGTTTTTATACAGGTATTAGCTTCAGGACCCGACCAATCTACCTCGTCTTCCGGCTATGCCTTGACATACTACCTACGCTTGCCAACACCCAGTCTTCAAAATATGCTGATAAATATAAAATAAAGCGCTGCAAGATCGCTACGATCAAAAAATTGGGTGCGTGACGGGTATTAGCGTCTGCACACTCACTAGCTGTTAGGATTTATGACGAACATCCAAAAACGTGTGGTTTTCGCCTTATCCCTCCTGTCTCTTGCGGGCGGTATCGCATGGCAACTTGCCGAACCTGGCTATGAGCCTCTGCTCTTTGTGGTTGCGGGTTTAATGGGCGTTTTCTCACAATGGTGGCCATCGCTGAACCGCTCTTATTCTTTACGTAGACTAAAAGGCACCGCAGTATTCAATTATACAAACAACAATGGCAGGTATACGATAGGTGCCAACGAACTCGCTTTTGAAACGGCTTGGAGCAAAGCCAGCGACGATTCGATTCATATTTACAATGACCCACCTTCTATCGATTCGCTAGCTCTGGTTAAAGGTGTTTTCGATTTCCACTCAATCCGACATGTCCGCAAACTGGATTTTTCATCCCGATCACGCACGCCAGAAGAAGGCGATATCGTCGTTCTCAAAAACAAGTACGGAAACTATGCTGCCTTGAAGGTAGTAGATATCAAAGACGCTTCACGTTCCGATATCGTCGATGAGTTGACGTTCGAATACGTGATAAACCCGGATGGAAAGAGCGATTTCGAATGAATACCATCCAAATAATATGTTCGATATCGCTCGCCATCGAATCGCCGAGACTGCGACCTCCATTACCGCAGCGCTACGTGCCATTTTCACGCACATGAACATATATCAAAGCTCCATCGAAGTTCGTGATGCACTAATGGGTGATGATGTCCTGGGCGTGGTTGTTCGGGGGCACCTTCACCTAGAAGCTGCTGTTTTGACGTTGATCGAGGCTTTGCTGCCTTACCCGAAGGAGATTGATCTGGATCGTACCCGATTTGGAATGAAAGTGGATCTTGCGCATGCTCTCGGGCTTACTACAGATTTGCGTTCGCCGCTAAAGGTTGTAGACAAAATTAGAAATAGATTTGCCCACACTCCAGGGGCAAAATTGGAGTCCGATGAAATCAATTCACTCTATGGGTCGTTGTCCGCTCCCGATAGAGAGATGCTTCTTGCAGCATTCGACGCAACCGAAAGGGAAAGTAAGACACCCATAAACAAAGGTTTTAGAGAGCTAAACCCCAAAGAACAGTTTCTTTTCATTGTGTTTGCTCTGCACATTGTATTGACGGTCGTAATTGATGAGACGAAAAAAACGTAATCGACACGGGACAAGTCAATGCCGCAATCGCGCATCGCGCCGAGCGGTGAAAACCGCGCCGCGCCTATGCCACCCCAGCTTGAAATATTAGGTTTACGAGAAAGAAATGAACTACGACGGATTGACAGCTCAATACTGGGAGGCGCAAAAACAAAGAGTTGAGCAATTGCGTGCAAAAATTGAAGCTCGACCAATGGTTGGGGATGGCCGAAGCGTGCCCGGGGATGATTCATTAGTTATCGGCGATGGTCGCCGAATATCAATGGCAGTAATGTTTATCGATATTTGTGATTTCTCGAAACGGAATCTCGAAACTATTGAAGAACAAGGGTTGATGCTTAAAGTCTTAAATTTATTTTTCACGGAAATGATAAGAATCTGTGAGGAATATGGAGGGAATGTAGAAAAGAATACTGGAGATGGTCTAATGGTCTACTTTAGTGATGGTACCAGCTCCACACCTGAAAACGGTACAAAAAAAGCAGTCTCATGTGCACTAACAATGCTTGCATCTACAGAACTCCTCATAAATCCAATCTTACGTAATTCTAGTATTCGTCCTATCGAATTTCGTACCTCTATAGACCATGGAAATGTGACTGTTGCAAAAATTGGGGCGCCACGAAGATTTACCGCCAACACCGCTATAGGTACGACAGCAAATTTCGCGTGCAAAATGCTGAAACATGTAGGGAAGAACGAAATTTTGATTGGTGAGAATGCAAAGCGCGAACTCCCGCAAGCTTGGCAGGATAGCTGGGTTAGAGAATACGACACTCCCAGTGGCTGGAACTATACCTCAAGCGGGCTTCCATACAAGACATATAAGTACACCGGCAGATGGTGTAGGTTGGTAACCTAATGAACGACACTAAATATCAATCCCTTTCAGAAAACCCTGATAGTGGAGTCACAGGTCAGGTTAACCCAGGATCAATAACAGGCAATACCTCTTCGAGCCGGCCTAGTTCTTCGATTACAACCGAGAAAATTTCTGCGCCGGATCTAGAATATAAGACATCTTTCATAGATCAGCAACATTTGTATATTAGAGGGTATATTCAAGCAGCTGACCAAAAAGCAACTTTTTATTTTGCTTTCTTTGCAGCGATAATTGGATACTCAGAAACGAAGGGGTTTTTAAAGGCGTGGGTAGTGAATATCTATGAATGGAAGCTATATGAGGCATTATCCTGCGTTTCTTCAGTACTACTACTATTTGCCGCATTTGGATGTCTGTGGGTTGTAAAACCAAGGCTATTCGGCTCCAAGAGAGGCTTGGTGTTTTTTAATGCAATAACAGAGTTTGAATCACAAAGTGAGTATTTTTCCGAGATTTCGACTAGACCGGCGCTGAAGATCTTCGAGGAAAAGGTGAAACATTGCTATGACCTTTCAAAGGTTTGCTCAAGTAAGTATAGGACCTTAGGTATAAGCCTGCGAGTTGGGGGCACGGGCTTTGCTTTACTTATTTTTGTCTCACTTTTAAGTTAGGAACTGGACATGCGACTTCAGCCTCCCCGATACAGATTCCGACCATTGTTGCTCTTTGTCTCTTTCATTCTGTCCTTCGCCATTCGATGAACAAATCGAGACAAAACAATACGCGCCACTTAGCTTGGTGCTAACGCTTTGAAGCAGTAGAAATGCAAAGGCTAAGGATATGAATCTAGCAATTATTTTTGGGGTTAGTGAGTATCATAACTATACACCCCTAGAAGCATGTAAAAATGATGCTGAACTAGTTAACAAAATATTTTCGAAGCTAGGGAAGTTTGATGCCGTTTGTTTCTTGGCTGGGAATATAAAGGCTTTCGAGGCCAAGCAGAAACTTACAGAATTTGTAACTAACCATAAAAAAGAACCTGTAAACGAACTTGTTTTCTACTATTCAGGCCATGGCGAAAGAGATGATAGCGATTTTTTCTATGTTTTTTCTGACTTTAGTGAGAAGAAAAAAGAATTAACGACGCTTAGAAACTCTGAACTAGACGGCCTGATTAGAAATTTAAGTCCAAGCCTTACAGTGAAGGTTATTGATGCTTGTTACTCGGGATCTACTTACATAAAGTCCGAAGATGATATCAAACCCACCCTTGAAAAGTCTGCCAAAGAAAACAAACTTGGGAATTTGTACTTTCTCCATTCCTCCAACTCTCAAGAAACCTCTCTGGCCAACGAATCATTTAGCTTTTTCACTTACAGCTTTTGCAGATCAGTAGCTGATCTGGATGGAGCCATCCGCTACAGAGACATCATGGCTTACGTGGCAGATGATATGTCTCAGAAAGGCTACCCGAAACCTACATTCGTAGTCCAAGCAGATAATACAGAGGTATTTGGTGAAATAGACTCTGAATTCAAAAATTATGTTAAGCAGTGCCTTAACATAATGGGTGATGACACTGATGAAGGAGATGACGAAAGAGAAGATAAAAGTGAGACTGAGAAGGAAGATGATTTTTTAGAGGCAATACAGAAAAAAAGCAAAGAAGAGTTTTGCTCTGAAGTCGAAGCGTTTAAAAATATTGCCCTGGTGAACGACTTGCTTAAGCGAGAAAAATGGCCAGACCAAATCTTGAAAATATTCGACGTTGAAGTAGAGATGATTGAACACGCCAGCACCATAAAGAATAGCAGAGACATAGGTAGGTGGCTAAGCCAAGAATCGGGTCTTAACTACTTCGCAGTACCGACATATGATTCTGAGATCTATCACGAAGAGGAGTACAGAAAAATTCCAAGAAAGCCCTCCAGATCAATGGGGGTTTTGGGAGAATTGTATTCATTACGTGAATCCCTAGGGTTAGAGGGTGAGAGCGAGTATAAATTGGAGAAAATTGAAAAAACACGCAAATTTGTCGATGGATTTGAATATACGGCTGCCTCACCATATCGAGGTGTGCAAGTGATTTTTAAACCCAAGTACGCTTCAGTAGAGAATTACGCAATAACGATAGTTTTAATCTTCTCCCGAAAAGACTTGGTCTTTTTTATGGCACGGGAGGTGCTTCCCTATCAAAGCTGGGATGGTATTGATAGACCAAAGTGTAAAAACTGGAAAACCAAATCAGTTTTGTTGAAGAAAGAAACCGAAATTCGAGGCTATATCAGCGAGCTAATATCATCCACGTCAGCATTTATCTCTGAAGACATCAAAGGAAAGCTAGGTAACAATACTTAGTGAGGCGCTCCTTGACTGCGCATCGCCGCTCAATCCACCAACTGCGGACGCATCAATGGACTAGCCAACAAATCCCACAGCAACCGCAGATTAGCTCTTAAGCCCCCCGCCTGCTCACCCACAAACTCCTGCAGCGCAAGCAAACCCCCGTCATCGTAATAACGCCCACCAAAAAACACCCCAGCAATCCGCCGCGTATTCGCAATATCTGCTAGCGGATCCCCATCCAACAGCACCAAATCAGCCACCTTCCCCGGCGCAATACTTCCATGCACGCTCTGAACCCCCACAAACTCCGCCGCATGACTCGTCGCACTACGCAAAGCCTCAATCGGCGCCAACCCCGCATCCACCATCATCTGCAACTCGTCATGCAGACTCGACCCCGTAAACACCAACGTGTCGGTTGTATCCGTACCCGCCAGCACACGTACCCCCGCCGCATGCGCCAGCGCTACATCCCGCGACGCACGATCAAACAACTCCGCAGGAATATCGCGCCCATCACTTAACAAAGGCTCCCTCGCAGCATGCCGCGCATCCGGCCCCCACATCACCTTGCGCCGTAACCACGGCACCGTTACCAGTCGAGGATCACTCTCCGCGCCGGACGTACGGGCCGTAACAGGCATCTTTAACGTGGTCAGTGTCGGCACCCACCAGGCTCCTGCCCTGGCCATGGATTGCATCTGCGCCGCGCAGACTTCGTCGTTGCGCTCATCCACCAGGCGCTGCCGCAAGGTCGCGTCGTAGGCGGCGATGGGGTCCGGCGCGTTCCTAAACGCCTCCGCACCGTCAAAGCACTCAAACAAAAACAAGCGCCCATGCTCAAACGAACGCTGTCCCGCAGCCAGGGCCTCTGCCAACGACACGCGCAATGGGCGATGCCCGGCAATGGCCAGACCCTGTTCCCGAGCACTTTGCGCAATCCACGAATACTGTGGCGAGGTCAGCTCAGAATAGGTTTTGATAAAGTCCACGCCCTGCGCGCGGTAAAAAGCGACCAGCTCATCGGCATCGGCGGGCTCCCGCAGCCTGAAGAAGTCGGCAAAGCCCTCGGGCACCTCGTTGCCACCATTCGTCTGATAGCTGCTCTGCAGCACATACCTGGGCGACACCCGCTCACCGAGCACGGCCTGGTTTGTCCAGCGACGACGATCCTCGGGGCAGGCCCAATAGGCATCGTCGTCGCTCAGGCAACCCGACATGTCACGCACGCCCGTAACGCCGTGGGCGATATACAGCGCATGGTGAAACTGCGGGGAACGTTTGATGGAATGCGTATGCATGTCCCACAGCCCGGGTATCAGGTATTGCCCCCGGGCATCCACGGCACGCACATCGGCAAGTACACGCACCTGGTCAGCGGGCCCGACGCGCTCGATAAACCCGTCACGCATCACCACAGTTTGATTCGCCAGCGCCTCGCCCTGCTCTACGTCGATGATGGTGACGCCTGTGAGTGCGATGGGGCCTGAGGTGAACGCTAAAGGTGGTTCGGGGAGGGGTAGGCTCAGTGCGATGGTCAGGGCAACGATAGAGGCCAGCAGTCCCAGGGCGAGGGTTTTCAGCAGTGCTTTCAAGGGGTTGCTCCGGGGGTTCCGCGCGGGTGTTCGACGTGCTTGCTGTCTTACTGCCTCGATGTGCAGATAGTCAGAGTATCAATGCTTGCACGACCTACGGGCGGGTTGAAGCGATGTGCGGCGAGTTGAGCGCAATAAACGGTCTGCGGTGCTGGGGTTTGGTGGGCCAGTCAGAGGTAGACAAATTTAACCGTACGGCCATCGCCACCGGTACGCAAGACAATGGTGCACCCAGCCCGCAAACCCAATACCATCCAGACTACTATGCAGCATTAGTGATTGATCCCGACGGGCACAACATCGAGGAACAGCGCGCTTATGATTCAAGCACTGCAGGACTACGCGTTGATCGCCGAGATAATTTCGGCGATCGCGATCATCGTTTCGCTGATTTTCGTGGGCTTTCAGATCAGAGAGAACACCAGGGCGACGCAGGCAAAAGCCTTTCACGACATCGCCGCGCTGGATGTCAATCTGCTGTTAAGCATGGCCAGCTCTCAGGAGTCCGCCAGAATCAGTACGCTTTTTAGAGAGAGCCCCGATGAGTTGTCTGAAGACGAGCTGAACTATGGCTTTTACATGTTCGGCGCCGAAGTGCGCCATATTGAGAATCTGTTCCTGCAGAAAAAGAGCGGAATGATATCTGAGGCCAGTTGGAGCTCTCGCCAGGCATTGGTCGAGGGCCTGGTGCTGTCGCCAGGGTTCGGGGTGCTGCTTGCTGGCATAAACAAAAAGTACTTCGATGGCTCGTTTATTGAGTATGTTGAAAAGACCAGGAGCAACCACCAACTGTAGTGCACCAGCGCTGGGTACCGGGCTGAGCGGATTCTCAAAGAACCCTCTCTCGGTGCCATCACATGGATTCCTGCCAGGAGGCCGCCGCCATGAAACTCCAACACGTTCTCGCCCTCCTACTGGCGGTCACGCTCGTCCAAAGCCTCACCGGGCATGCCCAGAACGGCATGGAACCCCTCGGCGGCCAACCCCCAGCGGGCAGCGAAGTCTCGGTCACAGATCTGGAGTATCAGGTTCGCTATCAGCGCGCCTTCGAAGCGGTGTTGTGGGGCATGCCCGCCGTTGCCATTTATCGCTTTCGCGCGGCGGCGATGGAAGACCTGGGCATGCACGACAACGACATCATCACCTACTCGGCGACCGCCCGACCCAATCTCGAGGCGATTACCGCCAATAGCAGCACGCCTTACATCGCCGCCTACACCGACCTGCAGCACGGGCCTGCGGTACTCGAAGTCCCCGAGGCGGGCCCCGACGGCAGCCTATATGGCCAGGTAGTCGACGCCTGGCAGTTCACTATCGCCGATGTGGGCCCAACGGGACTCGACAAAGGCAAGGCCAGCAAATACCTGTTTACACCGCCGGACTACGACCAGCCGATTCCCGATGGTTACATTCACGTACCATCGCCAAACTACCGCATTGCCCTGGCGTTTCGCTCAATCGTCGCGCCGGGCAAAACCCAGAAAGACGCCTTTGATTACGCCCAGAAGCTTCGCCTGTACTACCTCTCAGAAGCAGATAACCCGCCAACGCAGAAGTTCGTCGATCCCATCAACGATCGCTACGCGACGATCCCGTTTTTTGATGAACGGCATTTCGACGACATCCACAGCATTGTCGCCGTAGAACCTGTACGCCCCATCGACAAACACATGATTGGTTTGCTGGCCACGCTGGGCATCGAGAAAGGCAAGCCCTACGCACCCGATGAACTCACGCGCAAAGCCATGCGCAACGCCGCCATCGATGCCTGGCATTTTCTGCAGGACCGGTTCGACGCCCTGCCCGCCGACAAGCGCTTCTGGCCCGACCGCCACTACTACCCGTTGATGCTCGCCGATGACAATCGCACCTTCACCTACGAGTACGATGACCACATCGATATCGATGCGCGCGCCATGCAGTATCTGTGGTGCACCTACGTACCCAAGGTACTGTCAGACAATCCCGCCACGCAGTATGCGGTGGCGCTGGGTGACGCCGAAGGCAATCTGCTCAAGGCCGGCGAAACCTACCGGGTCACGGTGCCTGCCGACATGCCAGTGCGCCAGTTCTGGGCCCTTACGGTGTACGACCACGCCACCTTCGGCTTTATCTATACGGACTCGGCACGCACCACCCTGTCCAGCTACGATCTCGACAACCTCAAGCACAACGACGACGGCTCAGTAACCCTGTATGTAGGCCCCGAGGCTCCCGCAGGTTTGCAAAGCAACTGGATTCCTACCGCGGGCAAGCGACCCATGCCCACGTTCCGCTTTTATGGCCCCACCGAGGCCTTGAATAACCGCAGCTTTGTCATGCCGGACTTTGAGCTGGTGGGGGCGCTCTAAGGGGCAAAAACATGCAACTCACGCCAAACACGATTAACAGTTGTTCTATCGTCAGCTCCCGAGGCCGACGACTACCCGCTATCGCACTGCTTGCGCTCATCGCCGGCTGCAGCAACAAGCAACTGTACGGCGCGTTGCAGGACAGTCAAAAAGTCGAGTGTCAAAAATACCCCGACACACGCTACGAGGAGTGTATGGAGCGGCTGAGCACACCGTATGAGGAATACGAAAACGACAGAACCGCTGAAGACTCCCCTCACGAATAGCTTTTTCAGGACAACCCTATGATTTCAACATCGCTTCGTTCGATTTATCTGGGAACACTGTCACTGGCGCTTCTGGCGGCAAGCCCCTGTCACGTTGCCCTGGCGCAGCAGGC
The DNA here is from genome assembly GCA_030433415.1 of Gammaproteobacteria bacterium. Classification (GTDB taxonomy): domain Bacteria; phylum Pseudomonadota; class Gammaproteobacteria; order Pseudomonadales; family Halieaceae; genus Congregibacter. Next base: position 15,006 of record JAUIMF010000039.1, read on the forward strand.
CCTGACGTCTGAATTACAAGAGATGACAAAGGAGTGTCGCGCAGCTCGGAATGAGTGCTACAGAACGTGCGTACGTCCATCCCGGAACCTCGAACGTGGCCTGGAGGTATCTGACGCCGATATCAAGGCCTGTCGAAGTGCCCACGCCAGGCTGAACCCGCAAACCCAACCAGAGCCTGCGTGGTCGCCAGACTATGCAACGATGCCGGATGTAGTGGGTGTTTTTCGTGGCGCCCTCGTGGTCGCCCAGGGGCGCGATGATTGGAAGCGCCACTGTGGTTCTTCGGCCCTGATCGGTGACGTGAGCGCGCCGAAACCCTGGGATGTTCCCAAGGGTGCTACCGTCAAAGTATCCGGAGTTCGCTATGTCACGAACCCTATCAAAAGCTTCGACAGAAAAAAGACGGCCTGCGTGGCAGATGGGATCGAAGTGCTTTCAGCGCCGGCTCCTTAACCAGGTGCTTGCCCGATAGCTGCGCCGACATTTAAATACCAGCCTCGTCACCAACAAAGGAAACCCAAGGCCCTATGCAGGCCATCAATAGCGTAAAAACCATTCTGCTCATGTACGTGCTGGCCCTGTGGAATCTGGCGATTGTGGCGGCATTGATCGGGGGCGGCGATGGACTGACCGGCTCACCGATCAGCATTGTGGCTCTCGGTTCTTCTATATGATCATTGTCCTGGGCGCCGTCACCGTTCCCCCCGCCATGCTGGAGGAGGCCTTCGCCCTGGGGCAACAGCACGTCGAGCGCTCCCGTAATGAACCCGGCTGCCTGTCTCACGCCGTGTACAAAGACCCCGAGACCGCAGGACGTCTGGTGTTTGTCGAGGAGTGGGCTGACCGCGAAGCATTGAACGTGCACTTTGCCGTGCCCGCCTCTATCGAGTTTGTGCAGACGCTTGGCGCCATGGCCACCGAGGCCCCCTCGATCCGCATTTATACCGCGGACCCCGCTTAACGCTCTTTCACCGCCTCTCGCGAATGGGGTGATTACCCCATGGGTTCGCGATGCCTGCGTTTCTAGACTGATTTCGTTCCGCACTGATGCGGCTCTATCCCGATGGATAACAAAGAGCGAGACGAATCATGTATACGCAACTTCTGAAAATTCTGGCCCTGATCATCACCGCAGGATTGCTGCTACTAGCGATCCCCGAACCGGCCGAGGCAGCCAAGCCCTGCGGCGGCCTGAACCAGAGCAGCTGCTGGAATGTGAATCCAGCCAAGTGGTGCAGGGGCAATCTGCAATACAAGCCCACGGGCGTGCCCGGCAAGGGTCGCTGCGTCAAAAAGCCCACGCCCAAACCAAAGCCGAAAAAGATCTGTGGTGGATTGAACCAGAGCAGCTGCTGGCACGTGGACCCCACCAAGTGGTGCAAGGGCAATCTGCAATACAAACCAACCGGTGTTCCCGGCAAGGGCACCTGCGTCAAACGCCCCGCCAAAGCGCCCTGCGGTGGTGAAGGCGAAAAGAGCTGCTGGCACATCAACCCCGCCAAATGGTGCGAGGACGGTCTCAAGTACAAGCCCACGGGCATTCCCGGCCAGGGCCGCTGCATACGCAAGGTCTCAGACGACGAGCTGCGTGACGTGGCCTCAGAGGTCGTGGCACGCATCAAGAGCCTGGGTTCCGACAATCCCCTGAACGACCTTCGCATGTGCCTTAAGCGGTCCGAGAACTACTCCGCCCTGCAACGCGCCATGACGTCTCGCAGTGCCAATGGCGTGAACAACCTGTTGCGCCTGTGCGGTGTGTCGCCGCAGGCCCTCGAGGACTATGCCCATCGCGTACTCGGGTCCTTCAACGGCAACGCCGCGAGTTCTGGCAGCTACGCCAAGGGCAGTGCCGCCCTCGCAAGCACATCGGTGCGGGGATCGTCGTCCGGCTCCCGTGGCAAAAGCGTCAATCTTGCGATCGGCCTGGGCCTGAGCGGTGTGGCCAAGGTGGGTGTAGAAGGTGGCGTGGGCTACCGCATCGAACTCAGATCCAATCCCGAAGCCCGATTCTTCGTATCGGGTGGACTGGCGGCGGGCATCGGCCTGTCAGGTAGCGCCGACGTGTCGGTCGGCCTGAGCTACGGCAACATGCCCACGGCGCACTGGGCGCGCGAAAGCGGCGTGAGCGTCAGCTACTCGGGCAAGTATGTCTACGGCGGTGGCGCGGCCATCGACTTCAGCACGAACTCCTTCATCCCCGAGGGCTTTACCATCAGCGGCAGTGCGGGCGCCGGGGTTGAGGCCGGTGTTGTCACCGCCACGGGAACGCAGTACCTGTACAACTTTTAAGCCAAATGCACGACACGGGCCGGGAGCGAGCTTCGCTCCCGGCCTTTTTCGTGGTGTAGCGCAAGGGGCGGCCCCACCGCCGTGCGTTGTCTGCAACATCATGATGCGTATACTCATTACCTGACCGGCGATGCTGTGGGCGTCGGATGGGGGATTTACCCCATACAACGAGGGGCTACCGATACCTAGACTGGTTTCAACGCTCACAACCAACCGGACAGGACATCGCCATGACACGCTCTCTCACAAAAAAATACACCCGCGCTATCGCCTTCTTCTCGCTGCTCACCGTCGGTAGCAGCAGCCAGGCCCAGATTCCCGGAATACCCACGATTCCCGAGATCCCCCAGATTCCCGCCTTTCTGCCGATGATGACCGACGTGCCGTCTACGCAGCCGCTGTCCATCGACGGCGAGTGGATGATCAACACGATCAAAAAGCGCATTCGCATCGACTCTGGGCGCGCCTACGCCGTCGATTCCTGGAATCACCTTTTCGTGCTCAAGATCGACCCGATGATGGTGGTGATCAAAGACATACAGCGTACGGGACAAGGCCAGTTCAGCGGTTCGGACCTGCCGCTGATGGGTGGCTGGAGCGCAACGCTCACCAACGAAGGCTATCTCGACGTCTCGGTCGCCGGCGCCCTCGGCCCGGTTAAATACAAACTGATGCCCGTACGCCTGGACGACCAGACTGCCTTTGAATGGGAGAAGTCCGGCGGGAACGCCATCGGCGTCTATCCGCCGCAGGACCCCTATCAATACCAGCAGCCGGGGCAGTACCAGCAACAGCCTCCGCAGTATCAGCAGCCCAATCAGTACCAGCAGCCCAATCAATACCCCCAGCAGGGGCAGTACCAACAGCCTAACCAGTACCCGCAACAGGGCCAGTACCAGCAGCCCAACCAGTACCCCCAGCAGGGCCAGTACCAACAGCCCAACCAGTACCCCCAGCAGGGCCAGTACCAACAGCCCAACCAGTACCCGCAACAGGGCCAGTACCAGCAGCCCAATCAGTACCCACAACAGGGGCCCAACCAGCAACCTGGTCCGTACCCCCAGAATAATCCGTCCCAGAACGGCATCCCCGGTGAACCCACCGTAGACCCCGACGCAGGCCAACCGCCAGTCAGCCCCTGGTAAACACCGGCCTGCGCTGCACCTGCACCGCCTGCATCGTCTACACCCGCGCGACCTGTCGCGCCGCTACCCGAGGAACGGATCATGTTCAGGAACACCTCCATAGCCACCACCACCTTCGCCCTGCTCGCCCTGTTGTCGTTCTTTGTTGTCGACAGCGCCGAAGCGAAAAACTGCGGCGGCCTTAACCAGAACAGCTGCTGGCACGTCGACCCCACCAAGTGGTGTAACAGTGGGCTGCAATACGTGCCCGGCGGCCTGCCCGGCAAGGGTCGCTGCATCAAAAAACCCAAGTCCAAACCCAAACCCAAAAAGGAATGCGGCGGTCTGAACCAGAGCAGCTGCTGGAATGTCGACCCCACCAAGTGGTGCAAAGGCGACCTGCAGTACAAGCCCACGGGCGTGCCCGGCAAGGGCACCTGCGTAAAAGCCAAGCCCAAACCCGTCAAGCAATGCGGCGGCAAGGGCCAGAAGAGCTGCTGGCACGTTGACTCCAGAAAATGGTGCGATGCCGGACTCGAATACGTGGGCACCGGCAAACCCGGCGACGGACGCTGCATCACCCCCGGCTCGGACTACGACAAATCCTGTGGCGGCCTGAATCAGTCCAGCTGCTGGAATGTGGACTCCAAGCGCTGGTGTGATCCCGGTCTCGAATACGTGGGCACAGGCAAGCCCGGTGACGGTCGCTGCATCACCCCCGGTTCGGACTACGACACCTCGTGCGGCGGACTCAACCAGGCGAGCTGCTGGAATGTGGACCCCAATCGCTGGTGCGATAAGGGCCTGAAATACTTCGGCACCGGCAAGCCGGGCCAGGGTACCTGTATTGTTCCCGGCAGCGATCCCACGCCCAACTGCGGTGGCGATGGCCAAAGCAGCTGCTGGAACCTCAACCCCAAGCACTGGTGTGACGACGGCAACTCCTACAGCCCCGGCATCGTACCCAACGAAGGCACCTGCTACCGCAAGTACACCGACGAGGAGTACAAGAACGCGGCCCAGGCCATGGTCAATACCGTGAAGCGGGTCGGCCTCGAAAACCCGATCACGAATCTGCGTACCTGCCTGATGAAACCCGAAAACCTGGAGCAGCTGCAGCAGGTGATGAAAGAGCGCTCAGAGAACGGCTTCAATCGTGTTCTGTCGATCTGCGGTGCGGCCCCCGACGACTTCATTGACTATGGCCGCATGATTCTCGGCTATGCCCCCAAAACGCTCGAGGTCGGCCTGAGTGGTGGCCTGGTGGCCGGTGTTGGCGCCGAAGCTGCCATCAGCTACGCCATTCCGCTGAATTCCCGCCCGGATGGACGCTACTTCATCACCAATGGCCTGGGCGGTGGCGCCGGCCTGGCCGTCGGCGGCGACGTGACCGTCGGCCTCAGCGCCGAAGACGTACCCCGGGGACACTGGACCTCTGACAAAGGCCGCAGCGTGAACTTCTCGGGCAAGGCCCTGGGCTCCGTGAGCGTGTCCATCGACTTCCCCGAACGCGGTATCACCCCCAACGGCTTCACCGTGGGCGGTGGCGTGGGCCTGGGCGCCGAGATCGGCACCATCATCTTCACCCGGGACCAGTACCTGTACGACTTCTGAGCCCCGACTTCTAAGCCCCCTGGCGTCGGGTGCCGCCAACGCGGCGGTGCCCGACGGTTCTTTTTTGTGCCCATTCGCGTCACTATCGCAGCCACGCCCCCAACAACTGCTGCGAGACCGACACCATGAGCGGCTCCCCCGCCATCACCACCGTCATTGCCGACGACCACGAGATTATTCGCGACGCCGTCACCGCCCTGCTCGAACGCATGCACGATGACGGCTACGTCTTTGACATTCTCGGTTACGCCGCCAACGGCATTGAAGCGCTTGCGCTGGTGAAGTCATCAAAGCCCGAATTGCTGTTTCTGGATATTTCGATGCCTTTTGCCAGCGGCTCCGAGATCCTGCACGACTTACGGCGCTGGAGTCCCGATACCAAGGTGGTGGTGTTTACGGGACTGACGGGCGCGGCGCTGCTCGCAGGGCTGGTGGACCAGGGTGTGCATGGTCTGTTCAGCAAGGGCAGCCCCGTGGAGCTGCTGCGCGACAAGCTGCCGGCGATTCTGCAGGGTGTGCCAGTGGTCGCCGACGATCTGGCCGCGATCATCGAGCAGAGCCAAACCGCAGCGCTGACCAGCCGCGAGCAGCAGGTGCTGACCATGATCGTTGCTGGCAAGAGCAACAAAGAGATCGCGGCGGAACTGTTTTTAAGCCCCAAAACCGTGGACAAGCATCGCACCAGCGTGATGAACAAGCTCGAGGTCCATTCCGTTGCCCAGTTAATGGCAAAGGCAATCCGCGACGGCCTGGTCGTGAGTGAATAACGTATGGGGTGTTTACCCCATACTCCGCGCGCGCCAGCGGCACCATACTTAAGCCCATGACAAACGCTTTGCAGGGACGACCTTGCCCATGACGCATGCCCCCCGATCCAAACCCTTTACGCCAGACAATCTGTTTGTCGCGAGCGTCGGTGGCGTGTTGATGGCAGCCTCGCATCCGGCGCTGGCGTTAACCGAAAAGGCGGCGCTGACGCTTTCAGACGCGGTGTTCTATACCTTCGGCCTCACCGCAACCGTGCTCTCGCTTGCCATTGTTATTGCCTACCGCGCGTACAAGTGGGTCAGCTACGTGGTCTTTGCCCTGTTTATGCTGCTGACCGTGGCGAGCATGGACGGCACGCTCTACGTGTTGCTTGGCGGCGGTGACTTCTCGCTGTGGGTGGTGCCCTTTATTGCCTACACCCTGGGCTCGGCATTCGGTTACTGGGTGGTGGCAAGCAATCTCGAACCCGGCCACGCCCTGGCACGCCTGCGCCCCTACCTGTTGACGTTGGCGGTCGCGAGTCTGCTGCTTCCGCTCACGTCGGTGCTGTGGCTCAAGCGCATTCCGCTGAACCTGATGTGGATACCCGCGAACGCGCTGTTCCTGGGCATGCTACTGAGCCAGTGCCTGCCACCGCTCACGTGGACTGACCTCGGGCCCGTGCTAAGCCGCTTTACGCGCCTCTTCCCCTTCGCCCTGGGTGGCTACTACCTGCTGGTGCTCGCCGTTGAGTTCACCACGAGTGGCTGGGGCCAGGCCACCATGAATCAGTTGAACCGCATCGGCGTGCTGCTGTACGCCGCCTTTGCCGTCACGGTCGTTGTCAGCCGCGCCTTTGCCAGTGCCAAAAAGCAGGAGGACGCCGAACGCCAGGCCCTGCAGCTTGCCCAGAGCGAAGCCGAGCTGCAGGCCTCGTTACTCGCCGCCGAGCGCAACTACCAGCGTGTGCAGCGTGTGGCCCGGCAGCACCAGTCCCAACTGGCGGCGGTGTCCCACGATCTCAAGCAACCGATTTCGGCGCTGCGCATTGCCATTGACGGACTACCCGCGGACTTCGGCAACCGCGACCGTTTTCACCAGGCGGTGGATTACATCGGCAGCCTGGCCCACGAGTTTCTTGATCACGAACACCAGGCGACCGACAGCACCGGGTCAGACTCCATCGAAGCAGACGCCTCCGACGCCGACGATGGCCGTGAATCGGTATCGACGAGCGTCTTTGCAACCAGCCTGAAACAGATGTTTGAGGGTGACGCGATCGCTGCCGGCATCGCGTTGCGGGTACGCGGCAACAACCACACGGTCTACCTGCAGCCCCTGCGCGCCATGCGCGTCATGAGCAACCTTGTGAGCAATGCCCTGGCCCACGCCGAGGCGCAAGGCGTTTTGGTCGGCTTTCGAGCGCGTGGCAGGCAGGTGCTTTTTCAGGTGATCGATGACGGCATCGGTATGACCGACGAAACCATCCAACGCGTGCTGCAACCCGGTGCAAAGGGCAGCGAGTCCAGCGGTCATGGCCTGGGACTGGCCATTGTGAAAGAACTCTGCGAGGAGCAGGGACTGAGTTTCGACCTGTGCTCCCAACCCGGTAAAGGCACCGTGGCCAGTGTGCTGTTACCCACCCATCCTCAAGCCCAATAAGGAACGCCACGATGAGAAAAACCGTTACGCGACTACTGATGGTGTTCGCCATTGCTTCCCAGCCCGTGACCGCCACCGAGCTCGGCCCCAAGGAACTCCAGCAGGCAACGCACATCAACACCATGAGCAGCGAGTTACTGCGCGTGAGCCTGGGTGATGGCGACCTGCACAACACCATGGTGTCATCGGTATCGATGTTCTACGCCCTGAGTATGCTGGAGCTCGGTGCCCTCGAAGACAGTCAGACGCTGCTACGCGATTTGCTGCTAACAACGCCGGGGCCGGTTACCGATATCGCCGTGCCCCTGGCCGATGCGCTGGTGGTCGACGCAGGTGACAGCGATACGCTCGGTCGCTTCGCGCTCAGCAATTCTGTTTGGGCAAGCAATGGCGCCACCGATGGCAGACGCTTTGTGTTCGCGTCAGATTTTATCGACGCCGTATCGCAGGCCTTCGACGCAGAAGCGCACACGCTGGATTTTCTCGCACCGGGGGCCGCCACCCCGGTCAACACCTGGGCCGATGCCAAAACCCATGGCCTGATCCCCAAGATCGTCGACGACGCCACCATGCAGCGCCTCACCTGGCTGATCATCAACGCCGCGTATTTTGAAGGGGCCTGGAAAACGCCGATGTATCGCCGCGGACCCACGGATGATTATCGGTTTACCACCGAGAGCGGTGAACGACAGGCCGTCGATACCGTGAATACCAAACAGCTTCTGCAGGTAGCCGACCACGAAGATGGCACCGTCTCACTGGCAATTCCCTTCAGCGGCAACCGCTATCATCTGGTGCTGCAACTGCCCCCGGCGGATGTCGAGAACGTGGGCGCCTGGCTGCGCAACACCGCCCTGCCGGCCCAGGCCAAGTCAGTGGACGCCGCCTTCAGCGGTGACATCTACGATGTGCAGTTGCGCATGCCGGTGTTCAGCTACAGCAATCGCCTGACGCTAAAGGCAGACACACCGGCAACAGAAGCGCTCGGTCTGCTACCGCTGTTTACCGACGAGGCCAATCTGCGCGCCATGGCGGATCAGGAACTCAGCCACCCCGTGGCACGGGACACCAAAGTCGGCCTGATCCAGCAGGACACGCGCATTGAACTCGACGAAAAAGGGGTAAAAGCCGCCGCCGTCACCATGATCGGTGGCATGATCAAGTCGACGTCAGTAGTACTCCCGCGACCGCAGCGGCAGATCGTTGTCGACCGACCCTTTGCCTGGAGCATTGTCGAGGGCAGCTCTCGCACCGCGATCTTCAGCGGCGTAGTGGCGACGCCCGAAGATGACTAGGACTTACTCGGGGGCGGGCTCTTCTTCAAGACGATGCGTATCAGGAACAATATCGTCGGGCTGGGGCAGCTCTGGCAGGGGTTCACTGCGCAGCGCGGTACCGCTTCTGAACGCCACCGCTGCCGCGGCGTGATCACCCACCGCAGTTAATAGACGACCGAGCTCCAGATACACCTCTTCGCCCGGCCGTGCAGCCAGGCTGCGCTCCAGGTAATCCCGCGCCCGAGCCCACTGTCGCTCCACCATGGCCAGGCGGCCCAGGCACAGCAGTAGGTCCCCGTCGTTGCTGTGGTGCTTCAGCCAGCCCTCGGCGGTGGCCAGGGGCTTCTGCGCGCTCTCGCGAGGAATACGCCCATACAGGCCGACCAATGCCGGACTCCACTGCTTTTTCACCCGGCGCACGATCTCTTTTTCGGCCAGGGCAACTTCGTCGCAGGCGACGAGGGACTCCAGGTAATGCAATACGACGTCGTCGTTGTCGCGCAAACGCGCCGGGTACTTCTTCCAGCGCGCCTGCAGCATGGCAGTGTCACCATTGACTGCGGCTTTCTCTACCAGGTCGTGGTGCACGCGAGCCTCAAGCTCGTCCAGTTCCACGGGGCCCAGGGCACGGTGCTTGCGTAACTCGGGCAGCAGCGCCGCCAGCGCCTCGATATCACCCAGACCATCGTAGGCCCGCACCAGCAGCGGCAGCACCTGAGGGTGGCGACCCGCGCGGTCCTTGATGGGCTTGAGCGTTGCCGCTGCCGATTCGTACTGGCGTGACTGCAGCTGCAGCTCAGCCTGGGTCAGGGCCACGGCGACGCCCGCGTCAATGTCACTGTCGGCGGCCTGCAGCAGGTAGCGTTCCATGGCCTCGGGTTCCTGCAGGCGATAGCTCGCCCGCGCGGCCATCAGGTAGTTCTGCGTCGGCGACTCGCTGTAGCGGGCACCGCGCAGCAACTGCTTGCGGGACTTGGCCCAGTTGCCCTCGGCAAAATTGATCAGGCCGCGACTGGTGAGCCGCGCGGACTGGCGCAGGCGGCGCTCACCGGCCCAGTTCAGCACCTGACCCGGGCTCGCGATGAGGCGCGCGAGAAACCGCAGCGTCATGTACAGCAACAGCACTACCGTTGCGATGAGCACGATGCCCACCCAGAAGCTGGTCTCGACGGTATAGCCGCCGTAGGCGATCAGCAGGTAGCCCGGCTCGGTCTCGATGAGGGCGACAATGCCGACGCCGCCCAGCAGGGCCAACAGTGCAACGATAAACAGCGTGCGCACGAATCAGCCCTCGCTGCGGCTCAGCCGCACTTTCATCGCCGCATCCAGCGCCGCGAGGGAACCATTCAGGTCCGGCAGGTCCACGCTCACACGCTCATCGCGGATCAGGCGCAGCTCCTGCGCCATGCTCATGGCCGCCTGCTCATCGGATTTGAAGAACTGCGTCACCCAGCCCTCGGCGCGTTCCAGACTCTGGCGGAACAGCAACTCGTTGCCCGACAGCATGGCCACCTGCGCCTGCTCCAGCAGCATACGCATGTTCTGGCGCACCAGGCCTTCGTATTGGGGATCCATCAGCGTCTCGACCGGCGCATCGCGACGGCTCACCACCACGTATTCCTGAAGTTTCTTGATCGCCAGCTCGTAGCCCTGCACCAGACGGGTCTTCCAGTCTTCGGCGGGTTCAACGGTCTCGCGTTCGGGGCGCTCGGGCAGACGGAACATGACCAACGCGTCGGTCTGACGGATCAGCGCGTCCAGGCGCAGGTACAGACCCTGAATATCCAGCCGCGGCACCGCACGCAGGGCGGCCAGGTCCGAGGCGACGGCGGCGCGCAGCGCGTGCAAGTCGGGGTCATCCATCTCACGCAGAATGTTGTCGGCGCTGCGCAGCAGGGCCTCGGCCGAGACCGTGTCGCCGGTCATGATCAGGCGCTGGTTGGCCAGGCGCAGCAGATACTGGGCTTCGGCCAGCAGCCAGCTCTCGCGGTCTTCGACGCTCAGGTCGTTGATGCGCTGCTGTTGCTCCCGCAGGCTGCTGCGCAGGTTGGCAATCTGGTCGCCAAACTCCTTGCGCAGGCTGTCGCCGGATTGACTGGCCAGGGCTTCAATACGCTGCAGATTGCGCTGCTGTTCACTGGTGATGCGCTGACGGTCTTCTTCGGCACGGGCCTGGCGGGCCTGCATGCCCTCGATTTCGAGTTCGATCTGACGCCGCAGGTTGTCGCGCATCTGATCAAAGGTGGTGGTGTCCTGTCCCGAGATGGACTCCAGCCCCTGCACCCGCTGCAGCAGCAGGCCCTCGCGGCGCTGCATGTCCATCATCAGGTAGAACCCGCCGGCGGCGACGGCAATCACCAGCAGCAGGGCCAGCCAGGCGATGGGCGTGGCAGTGGAGCGCGGCGCGGCGGCCACCACCTGCGGGGCGGGTTGCGGTGCGGCGGGCGCTACCGGTGCCACGGGCTCTGCCGGGGTTGCGGCGCCAGCCGGCGCGGCGCTGGGGCTGGCTTCTGCTTCGCCGGCGGCTTCACCAACGGACCCGTCGGAATCTGCGGCAGCCCCATGCTCACCGGTCCCGGATACACCTTCACCAGACTCCAGGTCGGCGCTTTGCCCGTCCTCATCATCCCAGTCTTTCTTGTCACTCAAAACCCGTTCTCCCCAGGGTTGGCGTCCCGCCAGGCATCCACTGCCTTGAGTACCGCCGAATCTGATGCGTTCTCTGCACGCACAACGCGCTGCCAACCGCTCGTCCGGGCCTGATCGGCCACGCGCTCAGACGGCACCAGCAGGGTTATGCGGGCTAAGTTAGTGTGTTCCTGCGGCTGAAGCAAACCGCCCAGCAGCGCCAGCCCCTCACCGCTGCTGACCAGGATCAGTGCGGGCAGGTCCTGGGCCAGATCGGCGCGCAAGGCGGCGGCATCATGCTCCACGGGGTGACGCCGGTAACAGCATAGCGACTCCACCGTCGCGCCGCGCTGCCGCAGCGTCTCGGCGATCAGTTCGCGCCCGCCCTCACCGCGTACAATCAGTACTTTCTGGCCGTCCACCGTCGCCAGCCCGGGCAGGGCCAGTAGGCCCTCGCTGTTCATCTCATGCTCGGGCCAGGTCACGTCCAACCCCGCTCGCTGCAGCACGGCTGCCGTGCTGGCACCGACCGCCCAGCAGCGCTGCCCTGCGGGGTACTGGGGCCAGAATTCATCGATGCACTCAAGCCCCATGCGGGCGGCGTTGGCGCTGACAAAAATCAGGTGGTCGTACAGGTCCAGGTCCTGAACCCGCTGTCGGTCCTGCCCTGGCAGCGGTGCAATGGGTTCGATGGCCAGCAGCGGCACGGCGTCGGTGCGCCACCCGCGCTGGTTCAGGGCGTCTGTGAGCGCCGAGGCCTGCCCCGCGGGACGAGTGACCAGCACGCGCATATCAGCGTCCGTAGACCTCCGCCAGAATGTCGGCCGCGCCCGCGTCCAGAAGACTCTCGGCGACCCGGATTCCCAGGGCTTCGGCTTCGCTACGATGGGCCCGCGCTTCGGCGCGCAGCGTACTGCTGCCATCGGGGCGTCCCACCAGACCACGCAGCCAGAGATCATCGCCCTCGTGCACCGCATAGGCGGCGATGGGTACTTCGCAGCCACCTTCAAGGCGGCGATTCAGTGCCCGCTCTGCCAGCACGCGTTCAGCGGTGGACGCGTGATGCAGGGGCTGCAGCAACTCGCGGGTGCGCGCATCGCTGCTGCGCAGCTCAATACCCACGGCGCCCTGCCCCCCCGCGGGCAGGGAATCAGTGACCGGGATCGCGCTGCGAATGCGGTCCGCCATGCCCAGGCGAATCAGGCCGGCACAGGCCAGAATAATGGCGTCGTACTCGCCCTCGTCGAGCTTGCGCAGGCGCGTGTTCACATTGCCGCGCAAAAACTTTACCTCGAGGTCCGGACGGCGTTCGCGCAGCTGGCACTCGCGACGCAGGCTGGATGTGCCTACCACCGCCCCGGCGGGTAATGACTGCAGGCTGTCGTAGGTGTTTGACACAAAGGCATCCGCCGGCTCCTCGCGCTCGCAGATCACCCCCAGTTCCAGACCGTCGGGGAACTCCATCGGCACATCTTTCATGGAATGCACGGCAATATGGGCACGCTCATCCAGCAGCGCCGTCTCGAGCTCCTTCACGAACAGGCCCTTGCCACCGACCTTGGCCAGGGGCACATCCAGAATCTGGTCGCCGCGGCTGGTCATGCCCAGCAACTCCACGACTATGCCCGGGTGCGCCGCCTGCAGGACGTCGCGAACGTAATAGGCCTGCCAGAGCGCCAGGGGACTTTCGCGGGTGGCGATTACGATGTCGGCTGCCATAGGCTTTGTGCGTCAGAAAAAAACGGCATCTTACCATCGGCGGCGGTCCCAACGACCGACGATCAACGGCTTTTCAGACGCTCGCGAAGCTCGGTCACATGGCGGCGACTGACCTGGGGCTGCACCGTTACGCCATCGAGTTGCAGGACCCAGCCCTGCTCGCCGCGCAGCAGTCCCTGCACATGGCTCAACGCCACCAGGGCATTGCGATGCACGCGCAGAAACCGGCCTTCATAGCGCTCTTCGAGGTCCTTGAGTGTATCGGTGAGCAGCAGCTCACCGTCCGGTGCACAGGCGCGCACGTACTTTTCGTCGGCAAGAAAACAACGCACCTCGGCCAGCGGCAGGCGCTGCGTACCCCGGTGCCCGCTGGCCACCACATCGTCCGTTGCGGGGCTTACGCCCAGGGCCTGTAACTGGGCGCGATTCACGCGGGTCGCTGCGGCCAGGGCCCGCTCCAGCTCCCGCTCCCGCACGGGCTTGAGCAGGTAGGCAATGGCCTGTTTATCCAGCGCTGCGAGGGCGTATTCATCGTAGGCCGTACAAAAGATCACCGCGGGGGGCGAATCCTGCTCACTCAGGCGGTCCGCTACGGCAACGCCGTCGATACCGGGCATGCGGATGTCCAGCAGCACGATGGCCGGCTCAAAGCTTTCGCACTGTTGCAATGCCTGCTCGCCATTGGCTGCCTCGGCCAGCTCGGCATCGGGTTGTAACCGCGCCAGCAGGCGCTGCAGACGCTGGCGTGCCAGGGTCTCATCATCGACGATGAGGATTTTCACGCGGGGACCTCGGTCGTGATCGGCAGGCACAGCCGCGCCCTGAAGCTGTCACCGTGGCGGTCCGCGGTCAGGCTGCCGCGACTGCCAAAGCGCGCGTCCAGGCGCTGGCGAATATTGTCCAGGGCCATGCGTTGGCCACTGCCGCTGGCAACCGATGGACCCAGCGCCAGGGGGTTTTCTACGGTGATGCACAGCTGCTCACCCTCGGCGCTGGCAGCGATGCGCACCGTGCCACCCTCCGGGCGTTGGGCGATGCCGTGATAAACGGCGTTCTCCACCAACGGTTGCAACAGCAGTGCGGGCACCCGCTGACTGCGCAGCGCATCGTCCACCTGCCACTGTACCTGCAGGCGTTCGCCCAGACGCAGGGCTTCCAGGTCCAGGTACAGCGCACACAGGTGGCACTCGTCATCCAGGGTGCTGTCGCGCCCTTCTTCTTTCAGGGCAGCGCGAAACAGCTCTGCCACATCCTCCACCGCCTGCTCTGCCCGCTCTGGCTGGATCGCGATCAGGCTGGCAATGCTGTTGAGCGTATTGAAAAGAAAATGCGGACGTATGCGCGCCTGCAGCGCATCCAGGCGTAGCTGCAATTCACTGCGCTGCTGAAGCACCACGCGCTGCTGCAGATAGGCGTAGCGCAGAGTGATCGCCGCCAGCACCAGCGCCACCAGTTCGTTGCGCAATAGCCAGGGCAACAGCGTGTCCTGCGGCGCCATCAGCAACGGAAAGCTGACATAGACGATGACGCTGGACAGGCCGACGACTACGGCGACAACAGCAAGGCAACTGGCGGTAGCGGGCAAGGCCCCGAGATGCGCCAGGCGCGAACGCAGGCGACACAGCAGCGCTATCGAGAGCAGCGTATTCCAGAGTACAAACACCGAACCCGTCGCCAGGGACTGCCACGAGAATGACGCCAGGGGACCCAGGGCAAGTACGTGGAGCAGCACGATCAGCTCTGCCAGGAGCACGGCAAAGAACACCGCGGGAGCGGCGCAGAAGTCCGGGAGAAAGAATCCCTCGGACCCGGGCCGGCGGGACTCCCCGTCCGGTGTCCGCAGCTGCTGCATTGAGATCTCCGAAGCTGGGGGCGCGACCACCGCGCCGCGGGCCAAACAGCCAGGGCCCGGTCCGCTGGTATACTTGCACGCCTTTTATAGCGGGACAAGCATCAGTCAGGTTCCGCCAGCCTTCACAGGGAGCAGTATTTCATGTCGCAGCAAGACGGCAACGACAGCCTTTGGGGTGGACGCTTCAGCGAAGCCACCGACAGCTTCGTGCAGCGCTTTACCGCATCGGTGAGCTTTGACCAGCGCATGGCGGCCCAGGACATCCGCGGGTCCCTCGCCCACGCGGCCATGCTCGAAGCCAGCGGTGTACTCACCGCCGACGAACACCAGGCAATTCGCGACGGCCTGGCCACGGTGCAGCAGGAGATCGATGCGGGCACGTTCCCCTGGTCCATCGAACGCGAAGACGTGCACATGAACATCGAGGCGCGCCTGACCGCGCTGATTGGTGACGCCGGCAAAAAGCTGCACACCGGGCGCTCACGCAATGACCAGGTCGCCACCGACATCCGCCTGTATCTGCGTGATGCCATCGATGCCATTGCCGCAGAACTCACACGCCTGCAGCGCGGCCTGGTGGAGCTGGCGAGCACCCACGCCGCCACGGTGATGCCGGGCTTCACGCACCTGCAGGGCGCCCAACCCGTAACCTTTGGCCACCATATGCTCGCCTGGAACGAGATGCTGGAGCGCGACCATGGTCGGCTGCAGGACTGCCGCCAGCGCATGAACGTCTGCCCCCTGGGCGCCGCGGCACTGGCGGGTACGACCTTTCCCATTGACCGCGCCATGACCGCCGCCGCGCTGGAGTTTGACGCGCCGACGCGCAACTCCCTGGACTCGGTATCGGACCGCGACTTCGCCATTGAATTCAGCGCGTTCGCCGCCTTGCTGATCACCCACCTGTCGCGCATGAGCGAAGAGCTGGTGCTGTGGACCTCGGCGCAGTTCCGCTTTGTGGAACTGCCGGACCGCTTCTGCACGGGCTCATCGATCATGCCGCAGAAGAAGAACCCCGATGTGCCCGAGCTGGTCCGGGGCAAAACCGGTCGCGTGAATGGCCACCTCATGGCGCTGCTGACGCTGATGAAAAGCCAGCCCCTGGCCTACAACAAAGACAATCAGGAAGACAAAGAGCCGCTCTTTGACGCGGTCGACACCGTGCTGGACTGCCTGCGCGCCTTTGCCGACATGGTGCCGCACATTCAGCCCCGCGCCGACGTGCTGCGCGTCGCGGCCGCCGCCGGCTTTGCCACGGCCACGGACCTGGCGGATTACCTGGTGCGCAAGGGCCTGCCCTTTCGCGATGCGCACGAAGTGGTGGGCAACGCCGTTGCCGCCGGGGTGGAGCGTAACGAGGACCTGGCAGATATGCCTCTCGAACTGCTGCAGGGCTTTAGTGACCTCATCGAAGAGGACGTGTTTTCGGTACTGACCGTCGAAGGCTCCGTGGCAGCGCGGGATCACCTTGGCGGCACCGCACCGACGCAGGTGGCAGAAGCCGCGCGCCAGGCCGCCGCACGACTGGACGCGCGCTGAGGCGCAGGTCCCGGACACGTTATACTCGCCCACTTTTGTAGATCGTTTTACTGATGTTCATTGTTGACCTAACACGCCGTGGTGCGTCGTGTCTCTGCGATTCGCACATTCGGTATTCGCACGCTGCGTTGCACACCGTCCTGCGTCAGCGCGGAATGGCTTCGGTCTTCGCCGCTGGACTGCTGCTCGGTGGCTGCGGCCAGATGGGGCCGCTCTATCAGCCGGAACAACCCCCGCCGCCGCCCGTTGCAGATCCCGCTGCTACGCCAGGCGTAGCTGTAGGCGCGAACTCAGACGCTAACGCAGACGCAGAAGCGAACGTAGAGACCGAGGACACGCCGTGAGCTTCACGTATCGCGACGCAACGCTCTACGCCGAAGGCGTGGACTGCCAGGCCATCGCCGATCAGGTGGG